>JAYWBR010000164.1:0-5966 GCA_043781315.1 Verrucomicrobiota bacterium
GGCCGCGTCGAAAAAAGTTCGGGCGCATGAAAACGCTTCCAACTGTTCTGGGTGTCGCCGGAATTATTCTCGCCACCCAGCTCCCGGCCCAGATCCGGCTCGAAGTCGCCGCTGACGGCAGCGCCAAATTCAAGTCCGTCCAGGAGGCCATCATGTCCGTGCCCATCGGCAGCCGGACAAATCCCGTGGTCATCCATATCCAGCCCGGCGTTTACAAGGAACTGCTTTACGTCCAGCGCGAGAAACGCTTCTTCAAACTCCTCGGCGATGACGCGGCCACCACGGTGCTGACGTTTGATCTCCACGCCAACCTCACCAACTTCGATGGCAAAACCATCGGCACCTTCCGCACGCCTTCGACCACGATTGACGCGGATGATTTTTCCGCCGAGAACCTCACGTTTGAGAATTCCGCCGGGCCCAAAGGCCAGGCCCTCGCGATCCGGGTGGATGGCGACCGCGCCACGTTTCGTCACTGCCGGTTCCTCGGCTGGCAGGACACGATCTTCATCAATCGTGGCCGGCACTACTTTGAGGACTGTTACATCGCCGGGCATGTGGATTTTATTTTCGGCGGCGCAACGGCGTGGTTTGAAAAGTGCCAGATTCATTGTCTGGGCGACGGCTACATCGCCGCTGCGTCCACGCCGTACGATCAACCATTCGGTTATGTTTTTTCCCATTGCAAAATCACCGGCGACACTCCGGAGAAGAGAAGCTATCTCGGCCGGCCGTGGCGGGTTTGCGCGAGCACAATTTTTCTGAACACGGAAATGTCCGAAGTCATCCGCCCGGAAGGTTGGAACAACTGGGGCAAGGCGGAGGCCGGCAAAACGCGCTACGCCGAGTTCGGCAGCACCGGTCCCGGCGCGCAGCCCAAGTCGCGCCCCGCCTGGTCAAAGCAACTGACCAAACGCAAAGCCAAAGCCATCACCTTAAAAAAAGTTCTCGGCGGAGCGGACGGTTGGAAGCCCCGCACTGACAATCCGATTCCCCGCCTCAAATAAAAACATCTTCTAAAGGCGGAAAAGCACACGGGCAGAAGTTGAAGACAGTGCAAGGGTCAGGCATGCTGACGTGCCATGAGCAACCAGCAGGTACTTTATGAGGCGAAACTTGCCGTGACAGGAGCGCGGCTCGCCTGGGGCGCCGCCATCGCCATGTTTGTTTTCGTAAGTTTTGGATTGGTTCTAACTTTTCTAGCCGGTCCCTTACAAGGATCTTTCCCGCTTATCTGGAGTGCCGCGTGCGTGGGCATTTTTTCATGGCAAATCCGAAGAATGCTCCGCGTGCGAAGCAGTCCGGGAGTTTATCGGATTTCCATAGATGATTATGGGCTCTACGTTCAATGCGATGCACCGGCTTTCGCGCCAACCTTTTCAGTGATAGCCCCGGACATTTCATGTCTGGTGCATAAGACCATCAAAGATTTTGACGGCGGCAACGAACACCAATACTTCATCGAAACCAAGTCCGGGCAACGCTTTCAAATCGAAGAGTTGCTCCTGGTTAATCCGCCCATAAAGGTCCTGGTGTTGTTTGAAAAAATAATTATCCACTTTCCTTGGTTAGAAATTCTTGAAGAGGTTGAGGAAGCTTCGGCCGGCGCCAGAAAACGAGCATAAAAAACGGCGACCCGTTTCCGGGTCGCCGTTTTGAATTTCAGTCAGCGCTTACAGACCTTTGCTGATCATATAGCGCAGCAGGTCGCCGACGCGGTTGGAGTAACCCCATTCGTTGTCGTACCAGCTCACCAGTTTGAAGAAGCGCTTGTTCAGCTCGATGCCGGAGCCGGCGTCGAAGATGGACGAACTGGTGCAGTGGATGAAATCGCTGCTGACCACTTCATCGCTGGTCCAGGCGAGAATGCCCTTGAGATAGGTCTCGCTGGCTTTCTTCATCGCCGCGCTGATTTCCGCGTAGCTTGTGTCCCGCGTGGTCTTGAACGTGAGGTCAACGACGGAAACCGTCGGCACCGGCACGCGCAACGCCATGCCCGTCAGCTTGCCCTTCACTTCGGGGCAGACGAGCGCCACGGCCTTGGCCGCGCCGGTTGTGCTGGGGATGATATTCTGCGCCGCGGTGCGGCCGCCCTTCCAGTCTTTCTTGCTGGGGCCGTCCACGGTTTTCTGCGTGGCGGTGTAGGCGTGAATCGTGGTCATCAGACCTTCTTCAATGCCGAAACCGTCCTTGAGCAAAACGTGAACGAGCGGCGCGAGGCAGTTCGTGGTGCAGCTCGCGTTGGAAATGATGTGGTGCTTCGCGGCTTCATACTTCTCATGGTTCACGCCCATGACGACGGTGATGTCTTCGTTCTTCGCCGGGGCGGAGATGATGACTTTCTTCGCGCCTGCGACAATGTGGCCGTAGGCGGATTTGGGATTGGTCTTGTCGGCGTCGGTGAAGAGGCCGGTGGATTCGATGACGACATCCACGCCGAGCGCTTTCCACGGCAACTCCGCCGGGGTCCGGGCGCTGACGACCAGAATGTCCTTGCCGTTAATGACCAGGATGTCGTCTTCCAGTTTGTCAGCGGAGGATTTTTTTGAGCTGACTTCGCCGAGGAAACGTCCCTGGGTGGAATCGTATTTCACGAGGTACGCCAGATTGTCCGCCGGCACGATGTCGCCGACTGCGACGACTTCGATGTCCTTGCCGACCATGCCCTGTTCGACCAGCGCCCGGAAAACCAAGCGTCCAATGCGGCCAAACCCATTGATTGCGACTTTAATTGCCATAGTTCGATTTCGTATTGTTCAGTTCAACTCACTTCAAATTTCGAGCGCGCATAATACCTTGCACCGGTCGCTGGTCAACGCGAAATCCTCACCAAACGCCATGACATGCGGCTTGCCTTCGCGCGCGGCTTGGGCAAAGTGTTTTTCCCATGCTCACTGAAGACGACATTAAGAACGCCCTCAAGGCGGTCAAATATCCGGGTTACTCCCGCGACATCATTTCATTCGGCCTCATCAAGGACATCGCCGCCAACAACGGCGCGGTCAGCGTCACGATGCAGTTGACAACGAACAATCCCGAAGCCGCCGCACAGATCAAGGCCGAGAGCGAACGGGCGTTGCGGACGTTGCCGGGCGTGAACTCGGTTTACGTGGAAGTGCGTCAGCAAGCCGCTCCGGCCAAAAGTTCCGGCGGCAATCAAAATAAAATTCCCGGCGTCCAACGCATCGTCGCCGTGGCCAGCGGCAAAGGCGGCGTTGGCAAATCCACCACCTCCGTGAACCTCGCCTGCGGCCTGGCCCAGCTCGGCGCGCGCGTTGGTTTGCTGGACTGCGATATTTACGGCCCGAGCATTCCGCTGATGATGGGCGTGAAAGAACGCCCGACGTTGAGCGCCGACGAAAAAATGATCCCGCTCCTGAGCCACGGCGTGAAGCTGATGAGCATCGGGTTTTTGCTGGACGACGACCAGCCGGTGATCTGGCGCGGCCCCATGATTCAGAAAACGATCCAGCAATTTTTCATGTCCGTGACCTGGGGCGAACTGGATTATCTGCTCGTGGATCTCCCGCCGGGCACCGGCGACGCGCAACTTTCCCTGTGCCAGACCGTGCCGCTGGATGGCGGCGTGATCATCACGACGCCGCAGGAAGCGTCGCTCGGTGTCGTGCGCAAAGGCGTGGCGATGTTTGAAAAAGTCAACGTCCCGATCCTCGGCCTCGTGGAAAACATGAGCTACTTCACCACGCCCAACGGCGAACGCGTGGAAATTTTCGGCCACGGCGGCGGGCGCACCGAGGCGGCGCGCAAAGGCGTGCCGTTCCTGGGCGAGGTGCCGATCTTCACGGAGATTCGCGAGGGCGGTGACAGCGGCGTTCCTGTGGTGGTTTCCGCGCCCGGCAAACCGGCGGGAAAGGCCTTCCTGCAAATCGCCCAGGCGCTGAAGCAAATTTTGGGGTGAAATACGGTGACAGCGAACAGTTGCAAAACCTCCCGGCGTGTTCTAGTTTCGCAGCACAACCGAAGGCTTGGCCTTCACCGATGAAAACTTTTCGACCCAGTTCGGAAATCAAAGCGACCCGCCCAGGCGTGTGCGCTGCCTGTTTCATCTCCACCATCTCCATCCGCCTTTGTTATGACTGATTCCAAACCAGAGCCGCTGACCACCAGCGATCTCATGAAAAACTCCTCGCTCTACCGCGAATTCCAAGCGGAGCGCGAGGAAATCATGAAACACAAGTGGATCGAATCCGAGAAGGCCGGCCACGACATCGGCTTCGAGCGCGCGCTCACCGACTGGATTGTCAAATACCGCTCCAAATGGCGCAAGAGCCGGCAGGCCAGCCAGGCGGGCACCAACTAAACACACCCCGTTCCTTTAAAGCGGCCCTGCGAGGTCGCCAAGGACACATGAAATCAAATCCCCCAGCCACGAACCCGCCCGCACGGCCGGTTCGTTTTTTTGTGCTTGGAATCTGGAACTTGGAACCTGGCACCCGCCCCCCGCATGTCTGAATCCACCGTCATTCTCAACGCGCCCGCCATCCACCGCGCCCTTACCCGCATCGGCCACGAGATCGCCGAGCGCAACGAAAACAGCGCCGAGGTGGTGCTGATCGGCATTCCGATTGGCGGCGACGATCTCGCCAATCGTCTCAGCGTCATCCTCGGCGGCATCTGGCAGCATCCCGTGCCCGTGGGCGTCCTTGATGTCTCGATGCACCGCGACGATCTCGGCCAGCGCGCCGCGCCGAAAATTTTCCCGACCGTCATCCCCTTCGACGTGACCGGCAAGACCGTCGTGCTCGTGGACGATGTGCTGTTCAGCGGCCGCACCACGCGCGCGGCGATGGATGCCCTCAACGACTTTGGCCGGCCAAAAAAAATCCAGCTCGCCGTGCTGATTGATCGCGGTCATCGCGAGCTGCCCATCAAGGCTGACTTCGTCGGCAAGAATCTACCCACCTCGCTCAACGAAAAAGTCCGCGTGCTGGTGAATCAACCGGGAGCCGAAGATGCCGTCCTCCTTGAAAAACCATGAGCTGGAACCGCAAACATCTCCTCGACATCGAATCACTCAGCGCGGACGAAATCACGACCGTGCTCGACACCGCCCGCGCGTTCAAGGCCGTCGGCGAACGCGCCATCAAGAAAGTCCCGGCCCTGCGCGGCAAGACCGTCGTCAACCTTTTCGTCGAACCGTCCACCCGCACGCGCATCAGCTTTGAACTCGCCGAACAGCGGCTCTCGGCCGACATCATCAACTTCACCACCGACGCTTCCTCGCTCAAAAAAGGCGAGACGCTAAAGGACACCGCCCGCAATCTCGAAGCGCTCAACGCTGATTTCATCGTCATCCGCCACAGCGCGTCCGGCGCTCCGCATTTTCTCTCCCGCGTCCTGAACGCCCACGTCATCAACGCCGGCGACGGCGCGCACGAACATCCCACCCAGGCGTTGCTCGACGCCTACACCATCCGCGAACGCAAAGGAAAAATCGCAGGGCTGAACGTCACCATTCTCGGCGACATTCTCTACAGCCGTGTCGCGCGCTCGGACATCTGGGCGCTGACCAAGCTCGGCGCGAAGGTCACGCTCTGCGGCCCGGCCACGTTGGTGCCGAAAACCTTCGAGCAAATGGGCTGCCGCGTCACGCACGACGTGGACGAAGCCATCCGCGACGCCGACATCATCAACCTTCTGCGCATCCAGCACGAACGTCAGCGCAAGACGATGTTCCCCAGCATCGGCGAATACACGCAACTCTTCGGCCTCAACAAAGCGCGGCTCGCCAAATGCAAACCCGACGCGCTCATCATGCATCCCGGCCCGGTGAATCGCGGCGTGGAGATTGACAGCGAAATCGCCGACTGCGACCGCTCGCTGATTTTGGAGCAAGTCACCAACGGCCTGGCCGTCCGCATGGCCGTGCTCTTTCTGGTGAACGGCGGGAAAGGCCCGCAGGAAATTGCCCCGTAGCGGCGCGTCGGCAGACCGCCGGATTTATT
>JAYWBR010000165.1:0-5962 GCA_043781315.1 Verrucomicrobiota bacterium
CTTTCTGCCGCTCGGCGCGGAGTTGGGACATGGTGGGGAGTTTGGCGCGCGGGGTTTTCCAGGCCGTGCCGTTGTTGCGCGCCCGGACGATGGGAGCCAGGCCCAGATGTTGCAGGATGCGCGCGGCCGAATCCGCCGGGTAGTTTTGCGGCCGCTGGCGTGCGCCCAGCGGCTTGATTTTGAGGGTGCGCAGGTAATTGTGAACGGTTTTCAGATGCGCCGGCTTGCCTGCGCTTTCAAGCTGGCCGCAGATGGATTGGAGTGTCATACGTAAAAATACTTTAGGTATTAATTAGTAGCGTAAATAACAATTAGTGACTTTCAGTAACGAACAACTCTGATAGGGTTGCTGGGTATGGAATCGAAGCAATTGAACATCCGGCTTTCCTCGGAGGAGATCACCAAACTTGGCCGCATCGCCGACAGTTGCGAGGTCAACCCCTCCACACTCGCCGCCTTTTTCTTGCGCGCCTCATTACGGGCGCACGATGCCTACGGCAAGCGAATGTTGCTCCCCCCGCAATTTCAAATCGTAGAACACGAACCCGTTGCTTTCGGATTGAACGAACCCGCCGAAAAACTCAGCTCCAAACGCAAATGAGAATCGCCCCGTTGCTCTTGGCCGGCGCGTTGTGTGGTTGTCACACCAGCCCAGAGCACCCAGCCCGACCAGACCCCAATCGTCGCACCATCAAGTTTGAATCCGATCCTCCCGGTGGCCGCGTCTTCATGCAGGCTGGCAGCCCCGGCTTTGTGGCCAGCAGCGGAAAGAATTTTTTAGGCACCACGCCTTGCACCTGGAAAACCGAGAGCCGGGACGACGGCACGTTCAAAGTGGCCGGCAGTAAAATCCCGGTGTTCTCGAAATTCACGCAAGCCCTGGTTGTCTTCACCTGCGAACCGCCGTCGAGTCAGACGAATCTCTACACCCGGAAAGAAACCTTCCGTTGCCAGGCTAAGTTTCAGCCCGGAACCGCCATTCCCGACGGGATATTTTTTGTCCTTACCAAGCCGCCCCCGTGAGAAAACCGTTTCAAATCCCACCCCCGCAACCAATCTTTCTAAATTTGATAATACCAGCCCGGCTTTTCTTTTTTCTTCTTTGGGCCAGCACCGTGAACCGATAACTTGCGGCATCAGTATTCCGTGAAACCATACGAATTGATAGCGTTTCAAAACTCCGCCGCGCTCGCCCAGACTGCGGCGACCGCCTGGCTGGAAGAAGTTGAAAAAGCCGAGCGGGCCGGCAAACCGCATTGCGTCGCGCTTTCGGGCGGACGAATTACCCAGGAGTTTTTTTTGTCGGTCGTGAAATTAGCCCGCCTGCGTGGCGCGCGTTTATCCGGCGTGCATTTCTTTTGGACGGATGAACGCTGCGTGCCACCCACCGACTCCCAAAGCAATTATCGTCTGGCCCACGAGCTTTTATTCGATCCGTTGAGCATTCCCGCCCGCCAGATTCATCGAGTGCGCGGTGAAGATTCCCCCATGACCGCCGCCGCATCAGCCACGACCGATTTATGCTCCTTCGCAACGAAGGATGCTTTTGACCGGCCAGTCCTGGATATGATCTTTCTCGGCTTGGGTGAAGATGGCCATGTTGCTTCGCTTTTTCCCGGCGAACCCGAGTCACTGGCAGATAGCCGGGCGGCTTTTCGCCCCATTTTAAATTCACCCAAACCTCCTCCAAACCGTATCACGCTTGGCTATTCAACCATCTCAGCGGCTCGCAAAGTCTGGATGCTTGCCTCCGGGAAAGCCAAGGAGACACCTTTGCGCGCCTCGCTTTCATCGGACGGCACCACCCCCTTCGCCCGGATTTTGCAGACTCGCAGTGACACTCGCATCTTTACGGACGTTCTGGCCTGGTGATTTGCCTATCTGCGGCGCTTTTTTTCACAAAACCAACGCGCGGAAAAAATATCCGCCCCCAGCAGGAAATAATTTGAACAAATGCGATCCCTGTGGAATCTATCATTACGTAATGAATGAATTTCGCTGTTCGTTTAGGGTTAGCATAGAGGCTTTGCTCGTAATACGGTTCGAACAGCGGCGGAAAAAGTTGGCCGTATTACGCTTCTGAGCGCCTGGGCGAAGGCGTATTTAGCCTCATCGCTTGAGAGCCGGACGCCCGTCCGGCTCTTTTTTCTGTACGGAATTCAACATTGCCTGGACTGCGGCAACCGACTAATTTTCCAGCGATGAAACATCAGCTCGACTTCGAGAAGCCGATCATTGACCTGCAAAACAAGCTCGCCGAGCTGCGCAAACATCCCGACACTCACGCGCTCGGGATCCATTTTGACGAGGAAGTCGCCCAGATCGAAAAGAAAATCGAAGACACCCGCCGTCACATCTACACCCGCTTGAGCGCCTGGGATCGGGTCAAAATCGCCCGGCATCCCAAACGTCCGTTCACACTCGATTACCTCGTCAACACGTTCACGAATTTTTCCGAACTCCACGGCGATCGTCTCTTCGCCGAAGACCGCGCCGTGGTCGGCGGTTTCGCTCAACTTGGCGACCACAAAGTCATGGTCATCGGCACTCAGAAAGGTCGCGACACCAAGGAAAATATCTTGCGGAATTTCGGCTCCGCGCATCCCGAAGGCTACCGCAAGGCGCTTCGGTTGATGAAACTGGCGAACAAATTCAACCTGCCGATCATCACCCTCATTGACACCGCCGGTGCGTATCCCGGCATCGGCGCGGAAGAACGGCACATCGCCGAGGCCATCGCCGTGAACCTGCGCGAAATGATGTTGCTCAAAGTTCCGGTCATCGCCGCCGTCATCGGCGAAGGCGGCTCCGGCGGCGCGCTCGGCATCGGCGTGGCGGATCGCGTTTTGATTTTGGAAAACGCCTACTACTCCGTCATCAGCCCGGAAGGTTGCGCCGCGATTCTCTGGAAAGACCGCGCGGCCGCATCCAAAGCGGCGCAGGCTTTGAAAATTACCGCCAAAGACCTGCTCAAGCTCGGCCTGACCGACGAAACCATTCCCGAACCGCTCGGCGGCGCGCACACCGATTTAAAAACCACTGCCGCCAGCTTGAAAGACGTTCTGCTCCGGCACCTGGCCGAACTGCTCGGCATATCTGCGGCCGAGCGGCTGAAAAAGCGCTACGCAAAATTCCGCGCCTTCGGTCATTTCGAAGAAAAGAAACCGGACCTCGCCGAAGCAACCAACGTTTGAAGCTTCTGCATTCATCGCGCGCGATTCTCACCCGGCAAGGGGTTCCCGTCTGGTTCCCAATCGCCAAACGCCAATCGTAAATCATCAATGTCCTCGCTGTATCCGCTCACCTTTCGCCCTGCCTTCAAAGAACGCGTCTGGGGCGGGCGCACGCTCGAAACGCTGTATCAAAAAAAACTGCCGCCCACAGTTCCCATCGGTGAATCCTGGGAGATCAGCGACCGGCCCGGCGACGAAAGCGTCATCGCCAACGGCCCGCTCGCCGGAAAAAATCTGCACTGGCTCATGACGAACCATGCAAGCGAAGTTCTCGGCAACGCGAAACCCGCTACCGGCAACCGCTTTCCCCTGCTCTGCAAAATTCTCGACGCCCGCGACAAACTCTCGCTGCAGGTGCATCCGCCCGCGAGCCAGGCGGCCGCGCTCGGTGGCGAGCCGAAGACCGAGCTGTGGCACATCGCCGACGCCACGCCGGACGCAGAATTATACGTCGGCCTCAAGCCCGGTGTGACCCGCGCCGAGTTTGAAAAAAAAATCCAGACCGGCGAAGTCGCCGGCTGTTTCCATCGCATCCCCGTCCGCAGCGGCGACACCATGTTTCTGCCCAGCGGCCGCGTTCACGCGATTGGCGCGGGTTTGGTGATCTTTGAAATCCAGCAAAACTCCGACACCACCTACCGCGTGTTCGACTGGAACCGCGTCGGCCTGGACGGCCAACCGCGCGAACTGCACATTCCCCAATCCCTCGCCAGCATAGACTTCAATGACTTCGCGCCGGCGCTCGTGGACAGTCCGTTCATTACCGCTGGCTCCGCGCAAGTTAGACACCTCACCAGCCATCCGTTGTTTGGTGTGGATCTCTTTCGGATGAAAGCACCCGAATCCGTTTTGTTCCGCCAGCCTAAGCTCCGGATCGTGGCCGTGCTGGAAGGCCGCCTGGTTGTCACGAGCGGAAAAACCTCGGTGGATCTGCAACCGGGGCAATTTTGCCTGCTGCCGGCCAGTTTGAACGAGATCGAAATTCAAACCGGGATTGAATCCGGTTTTCTTTTGGTTCAACCCGGCCAGTAATTCTGCGTGTGACTGGTAGGGCGCGCCACTCCGTGCGCGCCGAGGCGTGGCTGGCGGGGAACGGCGCGCGCGGAGCGACGCGCCCCGACATCCGTTCGACGCAGCGGAACTTTATCGCAAACCCTGACGTGCGCCTTTGCTTTCGATTGGTTTGCCCCTTGTAATCCCGGCCCGCCTGTTTCATCTTTTGCCGGGCCGAACACATGTCACCAAAACTGAAAAAATTCCTGTCAAGCTGGATCATCAACACCCTCGCGGTGGCGGTGGCTGCCTACGTCCTGTCGGGCATCACCTACCAGAAGCCCGCCGACCTCATCATCGCCTCGCTCGTGCTCGGCATCTTGAACGCTTTCCTCCGCCCGATCCTGCTGCTGATGGCGCTGCCGCTGCTGGTGTTCACGCTCGGCCTGTTCATCCTCGTCATCAACGCCGTGCTGCTGTGGTTCGTGGGGCAGATCAGCCCGGAACATTTTGCGGTGAAAGATTTCAAATCGGCGTTCTGGGGCGCGCTCATCATCAGCGTGGTTTCCCTGCTGCTCAATTCGCTGACCGGCTCCGGCAATTCCCGGATTCAAGTCCACCGTGGCACGCGTCCGCCGGGTTCGGACAAAGGCGGCGGCGGACCGGTCATTGATGTTTGAACAAACACTGCGTTTGACTCCTGTGTTCGTTGGCGTTCGAAAGCTTATGCTTATAAAGGGCATTCCAGGTAAAACACGCCGTGAGCGGATAGCCGCATCATTTGCGATTGGCTCGGGTTGCGTAGGAACCCTTTGGGCTGTCAGTTTTGCCGAATTAAGTCACGGACACGAGACTGCTGGCGATAACAGCCATTTTATTTCGAACGGGTTGGTGAATACAAATACTGCTCTGGAATTCTTTGCTTCATGCCTCGCGTTCAGCATGTTTTGTACGTTGCTTTTTTGGTGGTTTCGATTGCGAGATAGAGGTCAGTGGTGACGCTACCTAACCTCGCTGATACGCCGCCCGCAAAGTCCCAATCCCCCTTGCATTAAAACCCTTCTCGAAGTCCGTGACCACCGCGCTTAATTCCTCCGGCGTTTCCACCGCGCGAAACAACGGGCTGGCTCCGAACACTCTCTCCATCTGCTTGAAATAATCCTGGTCGTCCGTCCGCAGATAAACGATGCCTTCAGGCGCGAGCACCTCGTGGGCAAGCTGCGTGAAGCGTTCGTTGATCAGCCGGTTCCGCCGGTGTTTCCGTTTTGGCCAAGGGTCGGGGAAATAAATGTGCAGCGCGGCCGCGCAATTCTTCGGCAGCAGATATTCCAGCAGATACGCTGACTCGATCCGCACCCCTCGCAGGTTAGTCAGTCCCCGTTGCCGCCCCTTCCGATCCACCTTGCGAATGCGCCCCTGCAACCGCTCCACGCCGATGAAGTTCCGCTCCGGGTGCAGCTTCGCGTAGTCCACCAGAAACGAGGCGTCCCCGCAGCCGAGTTCCACTTCCAGCGGTCGGGCGACTGGGAAAAGCGCGGCCAGTTCCATCCGCTCAATGATGGACGGCAGCTCATAAATCAAATTCTGCGGCGGAGTGGCAACCGATTGCATGGCCAAGGTTATAGCGGGTTTGCCTCGCCTGCACAAATCCCCCGTGGCTTTTGTGCCTGCCAATTTGCAAGGGAGCGCAATGGAAAAAACTGGGAGGAAATGGTCGGGGCGGGGAGATTTGAACT
>JAYWBR010000166.1:0-17144 GCA_043781315.1 Verrucomicrobiota bacterium
AATTTTTCCCGGGCGGCAATCTGCGTCGGCGGCATCAGCGTTGTCTGCCATTTGCCGGGGCCGTCCGGATCCGCGCCGCCGGGCGATACCCGCAGATGCAGCTTCGGATTTTTCAAGTCCACCTCCGCGACGAACAGCCGCGTTGGCGGGCTCGTGCGCGTCTCGGAATGGATGAAAACTCCCGGCAACGATTCATTGGTGGCCGACAGCTCGCCGCTGGCGGGAAAACCACAGTGCAGCATCACAAAAACGAGGAGTGGACGCAGAACCAATTTCATGGCCGCAGCTTGCCGCACCAGCCCCCGGCTATCAACGCCTCAAACAAGGTAGGGCACGTCACTCCGTGCGCGCCGTCCGAACCATCGGAGGCAAGGGTTGAGAATCATGCTTACGCAACATTCCGAAAACGATCAAACTCGTGCGGCAATTTGCCGACCAATTCCTCGGCTTCGAGTGCGTAAAGATCCCAAGTCAGATCAATCTGATTGCAGTAGTCCGCCAGTCGCCGCGCTCCCCCGTTCGTTTGTGAAGCCGCACCGCGCCGACGTTCTCCGGTCGTCGGGTCAATGTAGAGTTTTGTCGCTGCCGCCATGAATGTCCGATTCGTTACCAGTTCCTGACGCGCCATGATCTGCTCGGACAGTTCGCCTGGGGAATCGAGTGGTTTGTGAAGAACGGCCAAGGCGCGCACGGGGTTGTCACGATGCGCGCGACACATCCGCCACGGGCCAGCCAAAAGGTGGCGGTAGTACTTGCGATAATCACTGATGGCGGGGACGTGTCGCGCCAGTTCGCCCGGTTTTCGATGACCCAACCCGTTTGGTGGACAGACTTGATCGAAAAGGAACAGCGACAGCCAGGCCCATAAACCTTTGTCGCGCGCGGGATCATCAATCCCTGCTCGCTCTATGAGATCGAACAGCCAGCGTCCGGCCTCCAGGCGATTCGCAAAGCGCAGGCTTGTCACTGTCACAGTTGTGGCCTCTTGTGAAGTATCCGGATCGGTAAGCAGTTCAACAGGTGGCGGCAATGTTGGTGTTGCTTTGAGCGCTAGGAGATACTCTGCAAAGCGGCGCAAGCCTTCGTCGTTGAGTCGGCGTAAGTTCATGTCTTTTCATCCTCCGTCCAGAATGATTTGAATTTTTCCAGTAGCCCATGCTTCTGGGCAAAAGCTTTGGCGGCATCGTCAATCCACTCATCTACCTCGTCTTCGTCTGCCTCTGATTCGGGTGGTTCCCCAACGCCAAGCACGCTCACGGCGAAGCGCAGCCAGCGTGAACGCCAATCGTCCGGATCGTCGTAATCGCGATACTTTTCACGGTGGAGAATGCGCGAAAGAATTTCGCGCAAAGCAGCCGGATAAACGACAGAGACGAAGCCCGGCTCTAATCCGATTTGTTTGTAGTTGCCGGCAGAAGAATTGAGTAACAGGCGGGGCCGGTCGGTAAATTCGATGCGCCAAAGTTCAGGCCCAAGTTCGAAAGGCAGGACGGGAAGAAGTGGTTGCCGCTGCTCTTGCTTGTCCTCCGGTGATCTGAGTTGCACGCGATCTGCCTCCGCAAGCAGCAACCCATGCGGGTCTTCCTCCGTGCCTCTGGATGTTACGCGTACACGGAAACGGATGTCCTCCGGGGAATCAAACTCGGTCAGTCCACGGTTAGCCGGAACGACCTGCTCGCTGACCGTTCCGTAATCAAAGCGCATCCAGGTCGTCTGCCGGTAAGCTTCGACGCAAACAAGCGCATCTGCGGGTAGTTCATAGTCGCCCAAATTGAGCACCGCATCGAAACTCCAACACCCGCCCTCATCGTGAAGTGAAAAGCGAACGTCTTCGTGCAAGATACGAACTCGGTTTGTGTAATTAAATCTCCTGAGCATTGGGTTTCTCCTTCACTTTTACTTCCACGCATAAATCCCGGTCGGTGTCGAAACCAACCACTGTCAGCAGGAAATCCTGATCCCGCACTTCAACCACCAACCGATTACCGCTCCGACTCAAGACAGCAAGACCGCGTGGCGGCGGATCGAGCCTGATGCTGGAGTCCTCCATCTTGAAATCGGCCGGATCATATTTTTTGAACGGGTTGCCCCGCCGAACATCGTAGGCTGCACTGATGTCGAGAATCTGGGGCAGATCAGATTCCGGTTCGCCCGTGGACACACGAAATCCATCCGGCACCTGCTCCAGCCGGTATCGCTTCTTTCGCGGCTCAGGCACTGTAATTGTAGGGTCCGGTTCCGTGCCTTTGAGTTTCTTGCGACGCTTCTCTCTTGCTTTGATGCCATCGGGGTCAGGCGCGGCGGGCAGTGAAAAGAAATCCTTCAAGAGCGTTGTGTCTTCTTCCCGTTGTTGGGCGCTGAGGATGTTGATGATGCCCGATACGCAGTGCGTGACGTAACTCAGAACCGCGACGCCATAAATCTTTGGATACTTGTCGCGGAAGTTTGAAGAATCCTTCTGCCATTGGGTGTGCGCTGGATTTTCCGAATCACCAAGCAAAGTCGCGAGTGGCTTGTGTTCGATGGTGACAATGGAACGGATGCCTCGCGACCGCCGGGCTCGAACATCAGAGATGATGATCCCCTCTCGAACGAAAACCGTGCGGTCATCATTGCCGCCATCATTCACTAGGAAAACATCAAAGTAAGAGGGCTCCTCCACGCCTCTTTGAGATCGCACGTCAAGAGGCACGCGCACCGCGATACGCTCGCCTGAGTCCAGCTTCCGTTGTAACGTCGCAACCTTCTCGGCTGGGATGAGGTTCGGAGCCGACCATGTCGGACGGTCACGCGGCGGAAGATTCAACACAATCTTATCTTCGCCGTGGAGAAACGCCGCCCATTCCGCCAGGCCGACAAACGGCAAAATTTCCTTCGCCGTAGTTTCGCCCAGAATCTCCACTACGGCCGCGATGGTGGACTCATTTATTTCAATGGCGTTGTCCGGCGTCTCAACCGTCACGGTCAGCTTGCCTTCAAGGATCGGAAAGAAGTAACCGCGAATGACTGCTTCCAAGAGTGACTCTCTGGTTATCTCGGCATCCAGCCAAGGGACAACAATGGAGAGGCCGGGTTCATTACGGCGAGAGATGGAGAACGTCGAACAAAACTGGTCAATCAATTGACTATCCTCAATCGGCAATAACAGATCTCCGTCGAGTTGGCCGAAACCACCGTCAGGTTTGTAGTGGTTGCCATTGCAGGCGTGCGTCTTGAGCACGGCCTGCCCCATCAACATTTTTCTACCATCATCCTTGCGAACGGTCAGGCCAAAGAATGAATTCACTTTGCTGGAGCGCGGAAAAACATATTTTCCAATTCCCCATCGTCCACGGTCATCCTCTCCTTTCCCAGTTCGTCCCTCTGCTCGGAAAAAATAGAAGAAGGAGTTCTTTACGCCGGGAATGTCGTGCCACTGGCGAACGTCCCCCACCAATCCCGACGTGCCAAAGTCTTCAACAACGAGGAACGGACACGCGGAGTTATGTGTGGGAGCATTGCGAAGACCATTGCCGGGAGCTTGGAAGTGCGGCCAGCTCCCCGTGAAAAACTCCGCAATACTAGCTGCCCGCTTTGCGGCTTCTCCCGTCGCGAGGAATAGACGCATCCGAACGGTGTCCACCGGATGTCCCGCCGTACTGCGACCGCCAGCATCAAGCGAATTTTGAATGGCTTCCCGAACCAGCGCCTCCGCCGGATTGCGGATGGCGTCTGTCGCAAAAAACTCGCCCTGTGTTGGCTCGCGGGTTTTGTCTCCGGGTTTCAGTTCATTAAATGTCCATCTAGCCATGATGTATCACTCCGTTTCTCGATGGTTTCTGTTGTAAGGATTTCCCGCCGCAATGCCGCGCGATCCCGTGCCACGCTTTCGGCGAGTTCAGGGCTGCGATGACACATGCCAGCCATTTGCGCTTCAGAGCAGTAGAATTCTTCCTCGCGCAATTGCTTGTGCCGATAACGCCGCCACGCCTCGCGGGCAATGGGGGCTAAAAGAACCGGCCAGCCGCTTCGCTCGTAGTAAGGTGCGAGCAAGCGGGGTTCGATCTTGCTGATCGTCGGATAATCTCTCTGCCCATCTCGTAGAATGGTTTCACCGTGATCAAGCGTGCTGTCGGGATGCAGTCCGGCGTAGAGAAAAGCAATGGCCAGCCAAGCGCGTTTGAAGTCCTCATTACTGAGGAGTCGAAGCGCACGCGGAGCCATGTCGAGAAGTGGGCGAAGCCACCCAACCGCCTGGTCTTCGCTTTCGGGAACGGCGGCGATTTCCCATT
Organism: Verrucomicrobiota bacterium; assembly: GCA_043781315.1. Taxonomy (GTDB): domain Bacteria; phylum Verrucomicrobiota; class Verrucomicrobiia; order Limisphaerales; family CAIQOK01; genus CAIQOK01. The sequence continues at coordinate 4,272 of JAYWBR010000166.1, forward strand.
GCACCGGGCCGGTTTCGATTTGTTCGCCAGAAAGGAAGGCACGCAGTTCCTCACCGACCGCTTCTGCCACCAGCGGCGGCACAGCATTGCCGATGAGCCGGAACTGATGAGTGCGAGCGACAGGGAACTGAAACCAGTCGGGGAAACTTTGGATGCGGGCGGCTTCGCGCGGGGTGAGCGAACGGTTCTGTGTCGGATGGATGAAACCTAAGCCGTCCTTGCTCAGATGCGCGACAATGGTGGAGCAAAGGTCTTCGCGGGATTGCCGTTTGTAGCGGTCCTTGAAACAGGAACGCTTGTAGGTGAACTCCATTTTCTCGCCGCGCGCTTCCGCTTCGCCACCGTGTTCGCCTTCGCGCACGCGGTCAAAGTCTCGCAAATCCTGCTCATTGTGCGGGCGCGCACGATGGGCGGTGAGTTTGGTTGCACGGGAGATTTCCAGAACGGATTCGAGATGGTGCTTTGCCGCCTCGCCCCGCGTAGCGAGATGTGCAGCACGATAGGCGAGATCATAGTCACATTCCTCTTGTCCAGCACCAGCGGCGAGTGGCGGCAGGTCGCCGATGGCGTCCCACAACTTTATTGTAGGAGACGAGGTGACGAGGCTCTCATTTTCACCGGGAGAAGTTTGAGCCTCCTCACGTCGGCTCCTACGTGAGGGGGCAAGTTCACCGGGGAAGTAACCAGGAATGTCATCGCGAACACCGATGACGAGTTGGCGGCGGCGTTTCTGCGGTACGCCGAGCTTCCAGGCTTCTTCGACTTGGGCCTGCACCCGGTAGCCGAGGGCGCGAGCCTCGGCCTGCACTTGTGTGAAGAACCTTCCTTTTGCTGCGCTCTGAATGCCGAGAACATTCTCCATCACGAATATGCGTGGGCGAAAGGCGGCGACGTATTCGAGAAAGATACGGTAGAGGTAGCGGCGCTTGTCCCTGCGGACGCGTGAACCGTGATTAGCCGCATCCACCTGGCGCACGGTGCTGAAGCCCTGGCACGGTGGCCCGCCCACAATTACGTCCGCCGAGTTCACCCCGAGTATGGCGGCGAGTTTGGCGGGCGAGAACTTGGTGAGGTCTTTGCGAAGGGCGAGCGTGTCCTTGCTGAAATTCGCCTTGAAGGTGGTGATCGCCTCCGGGTTGAAATCCAGCGCCGCCAGACAGCGAAATCCAGCGCGCTCCAAGCCGAGGCTGAAGCCGCCGCAACCGCAAAAAAGATCGAGAAAGGTAAAAGCCTGCCGTGTGTCCTTGGTACGCATAGGCTGAGTTCGCTCGCGTGCGAATCAGCCCTGTGTGGTGACTGTCTTTGTGGGAACTTTGGTGCCTGAAATAAAAGAGGGACGCATTTACTTGCGTCCCATCTCAGGCACCTAGGAGGGCCCACAAAAGAACGCTTTCAACGCGCCCCATGTGGGGCGCATCTCAAGCGCTGTCTTTTGTACGAAATTCCTAGGTTTCGAGACGGACAGCAGCCGAAGCTACGCGAAATGATTTTGGTTAAATTGTTGTTCTGGTCGTTTTGGTTTTTCTAACGCCGCGAGTGTGCGGGGGAAAATTGGCAGCGTCAATTTCCGTCTGCGCGACGGCGCGGCGCGGGGGGTGTGATTAAAATCGGGTGAGGGTTATATGGACTGCGGTGGCAAGTCGGACGCGACACCGCTTTGGCACGCCCGCCGGCGATGGCAATTGGCAACGCTCCCCGGCCCTCGAAAGCGGTGGCGCGTCCGACTTGCCACCGCAGTCCAAAATTACCGCCAGCACCTCCCTGGCCTCACCCACTTTTAATCGCACCCGGCGCGGGGCGAATGCTGACCCTGCTCCGGAGCGCGGCTGTCCCAGCCGCAGCCCGCCCGATTGGCAACCGCTGCGGCCGACACAGCCGCGCTCCAAGAAAATAACATTCCCCCTCGGCATTTCTTTGCCTTTGGCCGGGCAAACAATTATAAAAATGCCCGCATGAGTTTATCGTCCAGCAAACACCAGCCAGCGGCCAAGGGCCAGGTCCGGCCGTTCCGCAAACTGCTCGCGGCCAACCGCAGTGAGATTGCCATCCGCATTTTCCGCGCGGGCACGGAACTCAATCTCCGCACCGTCGCCATCTACGCGCAGGAAGACCGCTTCTGCCTGCATCGCTTCAAGGCGGACGAGGCCTATCTCACCGGCCAGGGCAAAGGCCCCGTCGCCGCGTATCTCGACATCGAAGGCATCGTCCAACTGGCCAAGGAAAAGGGCGTGGACGCGATTCATCCGGGCTACGGTTTCCTGTCCGAGAACGCCAACTTCGCCCGCGCCTGCGCGAAGGCCGGCATCACGTTCGTCGGCCCGCGCCCGGAACTGCTCGACATGATGGGCGACAAAACCGCCGCCCGCGCGCTCGCGCAAAAGATCAACGTCCCCGTCCTGCCCGGCAACGAAGAAGCCATCACCGACCGCGACGAGGCGATGAAAGCTGCGAAGCACATCGGCTTTCCGCTCATCATCAAGGCGGCGTTCGGCGGCGGTGGACGCGGAATGCGCGTCGTGCAAAAGGCGGCTGATCTTTCCAGCCTGCTCGACGAAGCGCAGTCGGAAGCCGAGCGCGCGTTTGGCAATTCGGCGGTATTCCTCGAAAAATATATTCCCCGCGCCAAACACATTGAGGTGCAGATTCTCGGCGACCAGCACGGCAATGTGATTCATCTGCATGAGCGCGACTGCTCGGTGCAACGCCGGCATCAGAAGGTCATCGAAGTCGCGCCGAGTTTTGGCCTGCCCGCCAACATCGTGAAGGAACTCTGCGACGCCGCCGCGCGCATGGCCCGCGAAATCCGCTACGATAACGCTGGTACTATTGAGTTTCTCTACGACCTCGACAAGCACGAGTGGTTTTTCATCGAGATGAATCCGCGCATCCAGGTCGAGCACACCGTCACCGAAGTCATCACCGGCCTTGATCTAGTGCGCGCGCAAATTCTGATTGCGCAAGGTCACGCGTTGCACGACCCGGTCGTGGGGATGCCGCTGCAAAATGAAATCGCGCGCAACGGCTACGCCATCCAATGCCGCGTCACCACGGAAGATCCTGAAAATAAATTCATGCCGGACTACGGGAAAATTATCGCGTATCGCTCGCCCGGCGGTTTCGGCATCCGGCTCGATGGCGGGATGGGTTACGGCGGCGCAATCATCACGCCGTTTTATGATTCGCTGCTCGTGAAGGTCGTTGCCAGCGCGCAGACCTACGAGATTGCCATGCACCGGATGCACCGCGCGTTGTCGGAGTTCCGGATTCGCGGCGTGAAGACGAACATTCCATTTCTGGAAAACGTCATTGCCCACGAAAAATTCCGCACCGGCCAGGCGACCACCACGCTCATTGACACGACGCCGGAACTGTTCAAGTTCAAGACCCGCCGCGACCGCGCGACCAAGCTGCTCAACTTCCTCGGCAACGTCATCGTCAACGGCAACCCGCACGCCAAGGGTTACAAGCCCGAGAAGCCGCTCATCCAGGCCACGCCCGTCGCCTTCGATCACAAGCTCGCGCCGCCGCCGGGCACGCGCGACCTGCTGCTGAAGGTCGGGCCGAAAAAATTCGCCGAATGGACGCGCAAACAAAAGCGCCTGCTCGTCACCGACACCACGTTGCGTGACGCGCATCAATCCCTCATGGCCACGCGTGTCCGCACGCACGACATGCTGGCCGTGGCCGATGCCCTTGCGCGCCGCGCGCCGGGATTGTTTTCGCTGGAGATGTGGGGCGGCGCGACGTTTGACACCACGATGCGTTTTCTGAACGAAGACCCGTGGGATCGCCTGCGCCAGTTGCGCGCTCGGATTCCGAACATTTGTTTCCAGATGCTTTTTCGCGGCTCGAACGCCGTTGGCTATTCCAATTATCCTGAAAACGTGGTGGCCGGTTTCGTCAAGCACGCCGCCGCGTCGGGCATTGATATTTTCCGCATCTTCGATTCGTTGAACTACACGCCCAACCTGCGCGTCGCGATGGATGCCGTGCAGGAAACGCACGCGATCTGCGAAGCCGCTGTCTGCTACACCGGCGACATTCTTGACCCGAAGCGCGACAAGTATTCGCTGAAGTATTACGTCAAGCTCGCGAAGGAACTGGAGAAGATGGGCGCGCACATTCTCGCCATCAAGGACATGGCCGGCATCTGCCGCCCGCTCGCGGCGAAGGCGCTGGTCAAGGCGTTGCGTGACGAGGTCGGCATCCCGATTCATTTCCACACGCACGACACCGCCGGCACGCAGGCGTCGGCCATTCTCAACGCGAGTGAAGCCGGTGTGGACATCGTGGACCTCGCACTCGCCAGCATGAGCGGCAGCACGAGCCAGCCGAACTTGAATTCCATCGTTGCCGCGCTGCAACATTCGCCGCGCGACACGCAGCTCGATCTCGAGGCGCTCAACGAATTTTCCGACTACTGGGAAAAAGTCCGCGAGTATTATCATCCGTTCGACACCGCGCCCAAGACCGGCAGCGCGGAAGTTTATCTGCACGAAATGCCCGGCGGCCAGTACACCAACCTCAAGGAACAGGCCGCCAGCATGGGTGTTTCGCATCGTTGGTCGGAGATCGCGCACAACTATGCGGACGTGAACCAGCTCTTCGGCGACATCGTAAAAGTCACGCCGAGCAGCAAGGTCGTCGGCGACATGGCGCTGTTTCTTTTCTCGCGCGGCATCAAACCCGCCGACGTGGTGAACCTAGAGCCAGGTTCGCAGGGCTTTCCCGAATCGGTCGTGGACATGATGAGCGGCGGTCTCGGCTGGCCCGCCGGCGGCTGGCCGGTGGATGTGCAACGCGTGGTGCTTGGCGAGAAGCGCGCGGCGCAGGCGCAGAAAGATTTCAAGAACGGCGTCGTACCCGGCGCGGTGGCTACACCGGCCAATCTGGAAAAAATCCGCAAGGAACTTTCCGACCTGCTCAAGCACGAGCCCACCGACGACGATCTTTATTCGCACCTGATGTATCCGCAGGTGTTCGCCGACTTCGCCAAGCACGCGCGCGAGTTCAGCGATGTGAGCGTGCTGCCGACGCACGCATTCTTCTACGGCCTGCGGATGCGCGAAGAGATCGCCATTGAGATCGAGGAGGGCAAGTCGCTCGTTGTGCGGCTGGTCAATGTGAGTGAACCGGACAAGGACGGCCGCCGCACCTTGACCTACGAGTTGAACGGCATCACGCGCGAGGCTTTGGTGGCGGACAAGAAAATCGCGCCCCAGGCCCGGACGCGGCCCCGGGCGGACATCACCGATCCGTTGCAGATCGCCGCGCCGATTCCCGGACTCATCGCCGCGATCTCCGTGACTGTCGGCGCGAAAGTTGCAAAGGGCGACAAGCTGCTGATGATGGAGGCGATGAAGATGCAGACCACCGTCTATGCCTCGGCAGACGGCGTGGTGGAGGCGATCCACGCCGCCGTGGGTGACACCGTGGCGAGTAAGGATTTACTGGTGAAACTGCGGGCGGTGTGATGATGGGCCCCCTGACTTCTCCGTCCCAATGAGACTGCCCAAAGATTCGGGAAAGCCAAAGATGGAAATCCCTATCTTTGACTTTCCCGAATCTTTGGGTATTCCGACCGGCGGGTTCAGGCGTGTCAGGCGCGGAAATTTTTTATGAAACTCGGCCTTGGTCTTTATCGCCATCAACTGAACGCAGAGCATTACCGCTTCGCGAAACAATGCGGCTGCACGCACCTGGTCATTCATCTGGTGGATTATTTCCGCTCGTCACGCAGCAACCAGCCCGGCGACCAGCCCGTCGGCGATGACACCGGCTGGGGCTTGGCCGGCGACCCCGACAAACTCTGGACGTTTGAGGAACTCGCAGCGATCCGCAAAGACATCAACGACGCCGGACTGGAATTGGAGGCCATCGAGAATTTTGATCCGGCCCACTGGCACGACGTTTTGCTCGACGGCCCAAAAAATTAGCGCAACTGGAAAATCTCAAGACCATCATCCGCAACGTAGGACGGGCGGGCATCCCGGTGTTCGGCTACAACTTTTCCATCGCCGGCGTCGCGGGCCGGGTCAAAGGAAAATTTGCGCGCGGCGACGCCGAGGCCGTGGGCATGGACGGGCCGCTCGACAAGCCGCTGCCCAACGGCATGGTTTGGAACATGGTCTATGACCGCCACGCCGCGCCCGGCAATGCTCCGTCCGCCACGCACGAACAGCTCTGGCAACGGCTGCAAGTTTTCCTCGACGCCTTGATTCCAGTGGCCGAAGAAGCCGGAGTGACCTTGGCCGCGCATCCAGATGATCCGCCCATGCCAAGAGTGCGCGCCCAGCCGCGACTGGTTTATCAACCGCACCTTTACCAAAAGCTGATTGACCTGAAACCCAGTCCGCGCAACGCGCTGGAATTTTGCGTCGGCACGCTGGCGGAGATGACTGACGGAAACATTTACGACGCGGTGGAACAATACAGCCGGCAGAACAAACTCGCCTACGTTCATCTGCGCAACGTGCGCGAGAAGGTGCCGTTCTATCAGGAGACGTTCATTGACGACGGCGCGGTGGATGTGCTGCGGGTGCTGCGGATATTAAAGCGGAACAACTTCAACGGCGTGGTGATACCCGACCATGCACCGCAGATGAGCTGTGCCGCCCCGTGGCACGCGGGCATGGCTTACGCGCTGGGATATCTGCGGGCGGCGCTGCAAATCATCGAACGGGAAGACTGAGTTCCAAGTTGAAACCGCGGATGACGCGGATAGTGCGGATTGGGGAAAACCATTCTGGAAATCCGCGTGATCCGTGTCATCAGCGGTTCCCGGCTTGGCTCTGGGTTTAGCCGTACAATTCAAAAGCCGCTGCCAGCAATCTGGCAGCGGCTTTTTTGAGAGTTCTAAAAGGATTCGATCAGCGGCGGCGGCGGGCCAACTCGGTGGCCAACGCACCGAGACCGAGCAAGGCAATGCTCGCGGGTTCGGGAACCCGCGTTGCTTTGAATTTATTTCTTGAGCAGTATGTCCGCGCATAATTATTTCCTGTTTTATTTGGTTGTGGCGGATCGCTCCTGCAGCCATCGCAGGTCAACCGCCGCCGGCAGGTCGCTCGGGGCGAACACGGGCACGTTCGGCTGGGCCAGCACCTTGGAGTCCCGCCATCGTTTTATTTCCGCATGGCCATCCGCGAAGGAAAGCCCGCAGGCATTGTTGTGGTAGGATGCCGGGCAGTCTATCCACTGGTCTTGATAGCCATCGAACGCCTCGCAGACGAAAAACCCGTCGTTGATCGTGCCGGTGCCGCCATTGATGCCGGAACACTCGTCAATAAAGACAAAGCAATTCACCGGTGACGGCTTCGTAATATCACCTTGCTTCCGATATACCCGGGGCGTAGGGGAAAATGGAGTTATCGGATTCAACCAGGCGTTCATGGACATGCGGCGGCCGGTTGGAAGCTGGACGCCGCTGACGGACACGGTCTTTTTGTCGGCCGGACATTTGTAAACCCCGACGGTTTTTACGTAGGAGAACAACGAGCCGGCCTTGACGAGATTGAGGTCGGTGTTGCTGACGGGTGTGGCTCCGTAAAGGATGCCCATCGCACCATGAACCCAATTGCCATTGTTAATTTTCGGGTCGGTCATGCTCAGCCCGATGTCGCCCATGCCGGCGTTGAGGGCGAGCTTGTCATTGAAGTCCCCCGAATAGACGATCCACGCGATCGTCAGTTGCCGCAGGTTGCTCAGGCACTGGATGCCCTCGCACCAGGAGCCGATGCTGCGGGCGCAGAAAGAGTGGGATCGCCGTTATCAGCGGACGCTGGGCAGTTGGAATTACGCCAAGCACCCGGACGTGATGGAAAATTTCTGGCGCGAGGGCGTGGCGCGGAATAAAAATTACGAGAGCATCATCACCCTCGGTTTGCGCGCGCCGGACGACGTGACGCTGCTATGGGCGGAAGACAATTGGGGCAACGTCCGCCGCCTGCCGACCGCCGAGGAACGCAAACGCAGCGGCGGCGCGGGGATTTATTATCATTTCGATTACCACGGCGGGCCGCGAAATTATCAGTGGCTCAACACGAGTCCGCTGCCGAAAATCTGGGACCAGATGTCGCTCGCGAAGCAATATGGCGCGGACCGGATTTGGATCGTGAACGTCGGGCATTTCAAGGGCTACGAGCTGCCGATGGAATTTTTTCTGAACCTCGGCTGGAACACGGAGCGGTGGAACGCCGGCAATCTGGACGCGTTCACAAAACTTTGGGCGGCGCGCGAATTCGGAAATGAATTTGCGGACGGCATCGCGGACATCCTCGGCAAATAGGCGAAATACAACGCCCGTCGCAAACCGGAGATGCTCGCGCCGGACACTTACAGCCTGGTGAATTATTCGGAGGCGGAAACGGTCGTGAACGATTTCAAAATCATCGCCGCCCGCGCCGAGGAGATTTACCAGAAAATTCCCGCCGCCCGCCGCGAGGCGTTTTACCAACTGGTTTTGTTTCCCACCAAGGCCAGCGTGCTCGTCAACGAATTGTATCTCGCCGCCGGAAAGAACGCGCTGTTCGCCAAGCAAGGCCGGGCGACCGCGAATGATTTTGCCGCCGAGACGCGGGCGCTGTTTCAAGCGGACACAAACCTGATGGCGTATTACAACCTCACGTTCGCGGGCGGCAAATGGAACCACTTCATGGATCAGACGCATCTCGGCTACACGACGTGGCAGGATCCGCCGCACAACAGCCTGCGCGCAATCAAGCTCGTGGAAACCGAAGTGCCGGAGGCGGCGGCGCTGGGCGTGGCGGTGGAAGGCTCGGAGCTTTCGTGGCCGAATACAAATGGCAAGGCCATGCTGCCGCCGTTTGATTCGTTCAATCGGCAGCGGCATTTCATTGACGTGTTCAACAAGGGCAAATCCAATTTTCAATTCACCGCCGCCGCGAGCGCGCCGTGGATTGTTTTGAGCGAGACGGGCGGCGCGATTGAAAAGGACACGCGCCTTTGGGTGAGCGTGGACTGGAGCAAGGTTCCGCAGGACGCGACGGGCGGCGCGGTAAAAGTTTTCGACGGCACGAACCAAGTCGTCGTGAAAATGAACGCGTTCAATCCGGCGGAGCCGAAGCGCGATGCGCTGAACGGTTTTGTCGAAGGCGAAGGTTTTGTTTCCATCGAGCCGGAACACTTCACAAAGCGAACAGACGCGGGCGACAATCGCTGGATTAAAATTCAAGACTACGGACGCACGTTGTCGGGAATGCGCGCGACGCAGCCCGTGGACGCGGACTGCGCGTGGCCGTTTCGTTTGACGATGAGACGCCGCAGGTCGTCACGCTGGTGCCGGCGAATTACAAGGCGCAGAACGGAAACCGCGACTGGGAAAAAACCGTCGGCGACAACGCGCGCACGATCCGCTCCACGCATGCCATCACGAAACCGGGCCAGCACACGCTGAAATACTGGATGGTTGATCCCGGCGTGGTGCTCCAAAAAATCGTCGTGGACTGCGGCGGCGTGAAACCGAGCTGCCTCGGCCCGCCGGAAAGTTTTCAGCTTCGGTAGGACCGCACTGCGGTTCGATCTCCCGAGGCGGAGCGGCAACTCCGCCCTACCCCGCTCGCGCTGGCCGCCGGCTTATACGAACTGTCACGGTGAACGCTGGTGCCGTGGGATTTTTTCCATGGGCGCGGGTTATGCAATTTGCGCGCTGGCTTTGCGCCGGCGGGCCGCCAGTTCATCGGCCATCTGGATCGTCGTGTTTTTGTCGAGTTGATACACCATCAGCAGGCCGGTGCAGACGGTGAACAGGATGCCGACCACGATGGTGCCGCAGACCTGGTAGCCATGCACGGCGTTCGGCGCGTCGGGCAGTTTGGTGTCGTAATTGAACAGCCCCGACATGATCCAGAGAAACGAGGCCGAGCCGAGCGCCAGACCGGATTTCAAGCCGAAGCCGATGGTGGCGAAAACCATGCCGGTGAAACGCCGCCCGGTTTTCCATTCCGAGTAATCCGCCACGTCCGCGTAGATCGCCCAGATCAGAGCAATCGTCGGCGCATAGAAAATGGCGATCAACACGGTGAGCGCCAACATGCCCGCAGCGTTGGTCGGACTGAGCAGGTAAAAGGCGAACGTGCCAAACGCGGACAAGCCGAAGCCGGTGACGGCGATGGCTTTCTTGCCGAATTTTCCGGCCAGCGACGCCGAGAGCAGGATGACGATGATGGTCGTGCCGGTGCCGGCCATGTTGACAATGCTGTTGAAGACATCGGCGACATTCGAGTTCGCCAGATCCAACCGGTCGCCGTGGACGACATAGCCGAGCCATTCGAGCAGGCCGCCCGGCTTGGGGGCGTCCGGTGCAAGCGCGGGCGCGGTCAGCCCCAGCTTTTGCACAAAGTCGAACATCGCCGCGCGGTCGGCGTAGTGATGGAAATAGTTGTACATCGCCCCGCCGCGAAACGAGAGGATCGCGAAGTGAACCAGCGTCATGCACCACATGACTTTCCACGGATTGTTTTTCAGCAGCTTGGCGAAGTCCTGCTTGGGCGAGAATTTTTCCTGCATGACCGGCTTGATGCGCTCCTTGGTGGTGAGGAACGTGATGAGGAACAGGATCAGGCACAGCACCGCCCAGATCGTCATGGTCATCTGCCAGCCGTATTGTTTGTCGTGCCCGACCGCAAACTTGGCGACGAGCGGGAGCGTGAAGCCGCCGACGATGAACTGGGCGATGTTCACCGCGACGAAACGAAAGGAATTTAATTTGGCGCGTTCATTGAGGTCGCCCGTCATCACGCCGCCCAGCGCCGAGTACGGCATGTTGTTCATCGAGTAGAGCGTCATCAGCAGCGTGTTGGTGATGCCGGCATAGGCGATCAACGCTCCCATGCTCCAGCCCTTGGGAGTGGTGTACGCCACGACCATGACGACGGCCCACGGAATCGCCGTCCAGAGCACCCACGGACGGAACTTGCCCCAGCGCGTTTCCGTCCGGTCCGCGAGGATGCCCATGATCGGATCGAACGCCGCGTCCCACAAACGCGGCCACAGGAGGATGGCCGCCGCCGCGCTGGCAGTCAGGCCGAACACGTCCGTGTAAAAATTCGTCTGGAAGAGAATCATCGTCATGAAGACGAAATTCGCGGCGGCGTCGGCGGCGCTGTAGCCGGCCTTTTCGATGAACGGAAGTTTTTCGTGGAAGTGCGGTTCGAGTTTGTTCATTAGATTTGGTTTATTTCGCGACTGTCAGGATCACGCGCTGTAAATTTGCATCTTGGGAGGAATCCGTCGGCTTCATGGTTGGCCTGGGATGGTCTTGATCAATCCGTTGGGGAGATATTCAAGTTCGATCACCTTCAGGCTGCGCAGCCAGGTTTTTCCATTCGATGGCCGTGAATCATGGTGGAACAGATACCACTTGCCCTTGAATTCGCAGATGCTGTGATGGGTGGTCCAGCCCACCACGGGTGTGAGGATGACCCCCTGATACGTGAATGGCCCGTAAAGAGTGTCGCCCGTGGCGTAGCACAGGAAGTGGGTGTCGCCGGTGGAGTAGGAGAAATAGTATTTGCCGTTGTATTTGTGCATCCACGACGCTTCAAAGAAGCGCCGGTCGTGATCTCCGGCTTTAAGCGGTTGGCCATTCTGGTCAAGAATGACGAGGTCGCGCGGTGCTTCGGCGAACTCCAGCATGTTGTCACTCAAACGAACGATCTTGGAACACAGCGCCGGTTCATGGGCGTCCGGTTCTTTGCCGCACTCGATGGCCTTGTTGTTGCGATAGCGTTGTAATTGTCCGCCCCACAGCCCGCCAAAAATTAAGTGATGCGAGCCGTCATCATCCTGAAAGGCGCAGGGATCAATGGAATAGCTGCCTTTGATGGGATTCTCCTGCGGAATGAACGGACCTTCCGGTTTGTCGCTCACGGCAACGCCGAGGTGAAAGACGTCGTTCTTGTCCTTGAGCGAAAAATAAATGTAGTATTTGCCGCTTTTGCAGGCGCAGTCGGAATCCCAAAGCTGGCGACCAGCCCAGGAAATATCCTTCAAATCCAAAATCACGCCGTGGTCGGTCACCTGCCCTTCAATCGAATCCATCGAGAGGACGTGATAATCCCGCATGTCGAAATGGTCGCCATTGTCGTTTTCACCGATGCCTGATTCGATGTCGTGCGAGGGATAGATATAGAGTCTGCCGTTAAAGACATGCGCCGCCGGATCAGCCATATAAGTGCCGTTGGGAACGAGATATTTCGGAAATTTCATAGATAGCGTTGCTCAAACTTGCCCCAGCCAGCCACCGGCTTTTACCCCGTGTTCCTGCCAGGCGCACATCATCTGCGCGGCTTTTTCTTCGAGCGTCATGCGCGCCAGCAAATCTTTTACGCGGCGGGCGGCGGGCGCGGCGGGATTTTTGTAGGGCGAAATCTTGGCGGCGGATTTTTTCTTCATGCGGCGTTTCATCAAAGCTGTTTCCGGTGGTCGGGCCAAGACTCGACAATGGCGCGCCGAATTTCAATCGCAATCAGATGGAGAATTCTTCACTCACCTCGGAGGGCGACAACAAAATACGAGTTGGCGAAGGCGGGGCGCGGCTGCTACCTTCCGGCCATGAGCACGGCACTCGAAATTGAAGCAGCCATCCGGTCGCTTTCTCCCCAGGAACGCAGGAAGCTGGTGCATGATCTCCCGGCCTTGCTGCCGGAATTGGACGGTGACGTGGCATGGAAGCGGATCATTGAAGATTCCGCCCCCAACGCGGCCTTGTCCGCCTTCACAGATGCCATTGATGCCGAACATCAGCGCAATCCCAACGCCTTCTCCGAAATCAAAGAGAGTGACTTTGATTCAAAGCCGTGATCTCGCGCGGGACGGAAACCTTCTGGAAATTGTATCGGGGTTTGCCGATTGAGG
>JAYWBR010000167.1:0-17141 GCA_043781315.1 Verrucomicrobiota bacterium
TCGCGGCCGGTGACGATGCCGAGCTTGGCGCAAAGGGATTGCAGGAGAATCGCCATCAGGTTCGAGAGCAAGATGACGGAGAGCAGCGTGTAGCCAAACGCCGAACCGCCGGCGAGATCGGTGGCCCAGTTGCCGGGATCCATGTAACCGACGGCGACGAGATAGCCGGGGCCGGAGAACGCGAGCAGCTTGCGCCAGAAGCCGAGCGACTTGGGCACGGCAATGGTGCGGTGAACTTCCGGCAGGGAGACGTGCTCCGCCGGTTGGCGCCAGCCGGTTTCGGGCGCGGCTTCGGTGGAAGGTTTGAGGTTGCTCATGGAGTTTAGAATCTCACGGAGAGGCCCACGAAGGAATTCAAGTCATCCGCCGTTTTAGTGACGCCGAGATTGATGCCGGCGTCGAGTTGAACATTTGCGGTCAGGCCAAAGGTCAGGCCCAAGTCCACCGTGCCGACCCAAGGCGTGGCGCGTTCGGTGCCGACTTCGCTGAAAAACTCGACGTAGCCGCCGAGCCTGCCGATCAGGTCGTGGCTCAGGGTGATGGAATTATCGAACGACGCGTGGTGGCCCGGCCCGTTGTCGTTGCGCAGACAATCCACCTCGGTCATCACGCCCATGCCCCAGCCGCCAGGCAGTTCCAGCGCGAGCGGAAGGATGACGCCGCCTTCGACCGCGTGATTGCCGAGACCGTCCTGGTTGGAGGGGAATTTTACAAACGGCAGAATTCCAAAAGCCGTCCGGCCACCCTCGTCGCCCCAGAAATTCACCTTGAGCCGCGTGGTCACGTCGCCGAAGCCGGACTTTTTCTCCACCCTGCCCGCTAGGCGGTCGTCCACCCGGACATGGTTGTAGGTTTCGATCACGACCTGTAAATCCACCTGGTTGAGCAGGCCGACCTTGAGATTCAATGGCGCCATGGCGAAGGCGTCCGTCCGCACATCGCCGCCGCCGGATTGATCGCGGTCATGGGTGTAACTCACAAAGTCCAGTTCCACCTGGAAATGTCCGGCGTCCACGGTGAAAGGGCTTTCGGTCTTGTCCGGTCGGTCGGTGTTCAGCTCGCGCAGCAGCTTGGTTGGAACCGGGTTGAACAAGTGGTAGCTGCTTTTGTCGGCCGAGCCTGCCAATTCGTCAGCACGGGACACCGTCGGTTCCGCCATCAAAAGCCCGCCCAAGATCAAATATTTTATCATATACGAAATTATGTAGCATGAGTTACATCCTGGGTGATGGACTGTCAACTCGAATTTGTAGCCGAGGCTACAAGTTAAAATCCAAGGTTGGTCTAACGCTGGGGCAGGGAGAGATTCCGCAGGCCGATCCGGCCCACGGTCGGCGTCCCTGAACCTGGCCGGGGCAGATGAGCCAGGCAGTGCCGATGGAAGGCAGTGGTACATTTTGAGCCTGCTCCCTCTCCCCGTGCAACGGGGAGAGGGGATTTGAACTGCAAAACATAAAACTCCTCCTCACCCCCGCCCTCTCCTCCGTTTCATGGAGGAGAGGGCGGAAAAATTAAACTGTACCACCACCAAACTTTTGTGTTCTTTGCGTTTCTTTGCGGTTAATTTTCCGCCCGTGAAACCGTTGACGTCCTATTCCGGCAAGCTGACCGACGCGCAGGCGGCGGCGCTACGGGCCTTTCTGGTCGAGCGCAACTACAAGTTCCGCGAGGTGCCGTACGCACGGTTCGCGGCGGAGAAGGAGAAGCTCAACGTCGTCTTTTACGAGAGCGGCAAACTGGTCGTGCAGGGGAAGGGGACGCAGGAGTTCATCGAGTTTGTGCTGGAGCCGGAAATTTTGCAGGAGGCGCGGCTGGGCTACGAGACGCTTTTGAATCCCGAGCTGATCATGCCGCGTCTGGGCATTGACGAAAGCGGCAAGGGCGATTTCTTCGGGCCGCTCTGCGTGGCGGGGGTTTACGTGAATGAGAAGGTGGTAAACGCCTGGACGGATGCGGGCGTGCGCGATTCCAAAAACATTTCGAGCGATAAGAAGATCGCGGAGCTGGCCGAACTCATCAAGGAAACGCCCGGTTGCGTGACGAGCGTGGTGCCGATTGGCAACGAGGCTTACAACCGGCTCTACACGAAAATGCGGAGCGTGAACACCCTGCTGGCGTGGGGTCACGCGCGGGTGATCGAAAACTTGATGGGCCAAAAGCAGCGCATGAATCCGCCGCCGGTGCGCGCGATCAGCGACCAGTTTGCGTCGTCGAAAGACACGGTCGGGAAGGCGTTGATGAGCCTGGGGCGCGAGATCGAACTGGTGCAGCGGCACAAAGCCGAGTCGGACTTGGCGGTGGCGGCGGCTTCCATTTTGGCGCGGCATGAATTCGTCACGCGGCTGGCAGGGTTGGAAAAACAGTTTCAGTTGAAGCTGCCCAAAGGCGCGTCTGCAGCGGTGGATGCGGCGGCGAAAGAATTCATCACCAAGCATGGCGTGGAGAATTTACCGGCGGTGGCGAAGATGCATTTCCGAACCGCCCTGCGCGCGCAAGGTTTGCCCGAGCCGCCGAAGACGGAGTGGCGGCGCGGCAAATCTTCGTCGCCAACTACGGAGCCAGCAGCGTCTTGATCGTCGCTTCCAGACTCGCCACGTCGGCCACGTTCAACATCTGCGCGGACTTATCAATCCGCTTCATGAAGCCGCTCAACGCCGCGCCCGGCCCCAGTTCGATGAAGCGCGTGAACCCCTGCGCCAGCAGCAAGCGCATGGAAGTTTCCCACAGCACCGACGAGGTGACCTGTTCCACCAACCGCGCGCTGATTTGATCGGGTGCGCCGTGCGGTTGCGCGGTCACGTTGGAAATCACCGGCACGGATGGCGACGTGATTTTCACCTTCGCCAGTTCCGCCTGCAACTTCGGTTGCGCACCCGCCATGAGCGGTGAATGATACGCCCCGGCGACCGGCAGCGGGATGGCTTTGCGCGCGCCTTTGGCTTTCGCAAGATCGCAGGCCGTGATGATTTTTTCCTCCGCGCCGGAGATCACGAGCTGACCGGGGCAGTTCAAGTTGGCCAGCACCACGCCGGCTTGCGCGCAGACTTCACGCGTCGGCGCTTCGTCCAGACCGATGACCGCCGCCATGCCGCCCTTGGTGGTTTCGCAGGCTTCTTGCATGAACTTGCCGCGCTGCCGCACCACGCGCAGACCATCCTCAAAACTTAGCGCGCCCGCCGCCGTCAACGCCGTGAATTCGCCGAGCGACAAACCGGCGGTGGCTTCAAATTTCAGATTCGGCACCTGTTCCTTGAGCAATTGAAACGCGACCCAGCTCACGAGAAAAATCCCCGGCTGCGCGTGCTCGGTCTTGGTCAACTCCGAGTCCGGGCCGTTGAAACAAACCGAGGTGAGATCGTAGCCAAGCGCGGCGTTGGCGCGGTCGAACCACGCCCGGGCGGAAGGAAATTTCTCCGCGAGATCGCGGCCCATGCCGACGACCTGCGCGCCCTGACCGGCAAACAACAATGCGGTTTTGCTCATAGAAGCCGCAAACTAAACACGAATCGGCCGGGCAAAGAAAGCAGAGATTTCAACCCGCGCTATTGCTGGCGCACGCGATAGAAACGCTGGGGCGGTCCGGCGCTGGCGTCCGCGAATGTTTTCAAACTGCCGTCGCCGGGCGCAGCGTTGAGCCCTGTCCATTGCGCGTCGGTCAGCGAGTTTTTGAATTCGAGGAAATAGGCTTTGCCGCGCGCGGTCGGCACCGACACCGCGAAACCATTGCTGTTCCGAAGGGGGTTGATCAGCCACGGTGCGGCGGGCGGTGAGCCGCGCAAGACGAGGCTGTGGTAATCGCCCGCCGCCACCGCCAGCACGCCGACGAGATGCGGATCCACGCTGCTCTGGCCGTACAAATTATCCCCCCAGGCGACGACCGTGCCGTCGGCGCGCAACGCGAGGCTGTGCGCGAGACCCGCCGCCACCGCCGTCGCATTGGTCAGGCTCGAAGGCGCGGCCAGTTGACCGGCTGAGTTGTCGCCCCAGGCCGCCACGGTGCCGTCGGCTTTCAAGGCGAGGCTGTGGAATCCGCCGCCCGCCACGGCCACGATCTGGTTCAAATTTGCCGGCACCGCAGTTTGCCCGGCGTAGCTGCCGTACGGGCCGAGGTCATTGCCCCAGGCGATCACAGTGCCGTCGGCTTTCAAGGCCAGGCAGTGATGACCGCCGCCCGCCACCGCCACCACGTTGGTGGCTCCGGCGGGAACATTGGTTTGGCCCCAACTATTGTCGCCCCACGCAATCACCCGGCCGTCGGCGCGCAACGCGAGACTGCACGAGCCGCCGCCGGCCACCGCCAAGACGTTGGTCGCGCCGGCCGGCACGAGCGTCTGGCCGGCCTCGTTCGCGCCCCATGCCCAGACCGTCCCGTCCGCGCTCGCGGCGAGGCTGTGATAACTGCCGGCCCCGATGGACGCGACGTTGGTCAGGCTTGCAGGCACATCGCATTGGCCGTTGAGATTGTTGCCCCAGGCGAAGACGCCGCCGTTTTTGGACAACGCGAGATTGTGATAACCACCGGCCGCGATGGCGGCGAGGTTCGTCAAGCCCGGCATCGGAGCCGACTGGCCGAAATCGTTGTAGCCCCAGGCTTCAACGGTGGAAAAAGTTTTCACCGTCAGCTTGGCCACGGAACTGGTGACGGCACCGGCGACGTTGGTGATGACCACGTCGTAATCCCCGGCCTGGCCGGCCTGGACGTTGGTTAGTTGCAGCGTGTTGCTGTTGGCCGCGGCGGCGGGCGGGCCATTGAACCGCCATTGATAACCCATCGGCGTCGGGCTGGTCGCGAGCACGGTGAAGGTCGCCGTGCCGCCGGCGGTCACAGTTTGATCCGCTGGCTGCGTGACGATGACGGGTTTGTTGCCCGCGCTGTTCACACCAAAAAAATTCAGCACGTCGGCCAGATATTCGTTGCGCGCGCTTGCGCTGGTGATCGTCTCGAACGGGAAGCCGAGATAGACCACCTTGCCGCCGCCGGCCGAGCCGTCATAAACGATGCCCGCCGCCCCGTTGGTCGCGCCGGTGTAATTGACGGCGGTGGCCGTGCCGGTGCCGGTCGGGGTCAGCACGTCGGGAAAGCCCACGAGATAAATCCCGCGCGAACCGTCGTCGAAAAGGCCGGCGGCATTGTTGGAAAAAATGGAACCGCCGGTCGCATTGAAATTCCACACGCCCGAGCTGTCCGCCGCATACGTCGCGTGCAACTGGTTGTGCAGAAAATTTCGGTCCGCCGTGGTCGGCCCGCTCGGACGGTCCAGATCCCACGCGATTTCGGAACCGGAGACGAACAGACTCCCGCCGCCCGCCAGAAACGTCGCGACCTGCGTCTGTTCGGCGCTGCTGAACGTTTCGTCGCCGGTGGATTCGTTGCCGCACGCCCAGAGGACAACGGAATAATTGGTGAGCGCCACGAGGCCGCCGATGACGGCCTCGTTCTGGCAGGTGTCGAACGCCGCGCCAAACGCGCTGATGGCCTTGCCGTGTTGCACGACGTAGTCAAACGCATT
This sequence comes from Verrucomicrobiota bacterium, assembly GCA_043781315.1. Classification (GTDB taxonomy): domain Bacteria; phylum Verrucomicrobiota; class Verrucomicrobiia; order Limisphaerales; family CAIQOK01; genus CAIQOK01. The sequence goes on from JAYWBR010000167.1 coordinate 5,511, forward strand.
CACGCGGCGCGGCAGGACGCGCTCGTTCGCGCCGCTACCGTTCGGGGGGATGTAATTTTGCGCGGCCAGATCCTGCTTCAGATTGGTCGTCCGATCAAACCGGTCGAAGGCGTTCACATAAAGAATTCTTTTGAAGCCGGCATTTGAAGGCACGCGACAGCCGACGACTTCGGACGGGAGCGATTCGCCGCCCGCGTTGGCGGCGGCGATGCGAAAATAATTATCCGCGCCCGGGGCGAGATTGGTGACGGTGAAATTCGTCAACGTGCCGACGGAGATGGCATTGCCGAAGCCGTAGCCGTTTGTGGATTGATAGATGACGTAATTGGTCGGCGTGCCGCTGCCGGCGACGCTCGTCGGTGGCGTCCAGGCGAGCGTGATCGTGCTGCCCGCAGTGCCGAAGGCACGGACATTCGCCGGGGGTTCGGGCGGAAAAATCAGCGGCACGGGATCGTTCGTGTCGAACTGGTTCATGTATCGGATCACGCCATGCACCGCGGCGCGGCCGATGGCGGCGCGCACCTTCGAGTCGCGCAACAGCTTTGCGTCGGTGGCATCGTCGTGATACGCGACCTCGATGATCGTGGCGTCCATTTCGTTGACGAAGTTGTTGTTGCTGATTTCGCCGTACGCGCCCGAGAAGGTGATGTTCGTGCCGCGATTGAACCAGGGAAATTCCAGCGGCGGCGAGCCGAGTCCGACCAGTTCATCGTTGACCGACGAACCGCACAGTTGCGCCAGCCGCAACTGATTCGGCGTGGGCACGCTGGTGATCAAACCCTCGGTGCCGCGCTGCCCGCCGGCGTTCGAGTGAAAGCTGATGTGGATGCGTTTGTACATCGAACCATATTGTTCGCGGTTCATCTCGGCGGACATGCGGCCTGGCGCGGACCAACTGTCCTGCTCGTCCGTGCCGGAAGTTTCAAACAGGTTGGTGGACTGGCCCTGGCCGAGATTGGCCTGAATCCAGTAGCGGCAGCTTTCCTCTTCACGCGGATAACCGGAGACGCCGCCGCCGCGATTCACCGAACCCATCCCGTTGCCAAAACGAATCGCGTCCGCGATGACGACGCTGCCATTAGTGGAGCCGCGCAGGTTGCTGATGATGACCGCGCCGCTGGCGGAATTGGATCCGGCGTTGAAATAATATTCGCCGAGATAAATCCAGCCATTGCCGACCATGTAATGCGGCACGCGGTATTGCGTCTCGCCTCCAGTGTGCCGGATACGATAGAGCTGGTCGCCGCGATCGGAGCCGTGTCGCACCCAGGTATAAACTGGATAATAGCCAGCCACGGGAATTGCCGGCGTGTACGTGGCGGTGGCTGTCTCGGTCGAGTCCAGTGACGCGACGCGATAAGGCACGTTGCCCGGATTGCCGAAATAAATCGTCGAAGTGCTGTCGCTCCACGATCCCGTGTACGTGACGCCCGGGCTGATGTTGTCGAGCACGACTTCGTTGGTCTGCTGGCCGAGCGGCCGCATCGAGACGACAATCGCGCCGGCGTTGAAACAATAAGTCGCGAAGCCATTCAACTGATCCAGATTGCCGTAGTCCTCGTTCATCGCATTGAGCGCCGTGGGCCGTTGCAGATACCAAAAGCCGCTCGTGCTCCAAGTCCAGCCGTGCCCGGAGTTCATGAAGACCACGCGCCCGCTCAACGCGCCGACGGGCTGACGCGCCGAGGAAGCGATGGGGCTGCCCGCCGTGTCCAATACCGGAGTGGTCGGCGCAATTTTTTCATCCACCGGCTCCTGCCAGTCCGGCGTGGCGGCGGAAACCCAGCCGGGGTTTTCGTCGTAACTGGAAACGGTGGTGTGTTCGTCCTGGGCGTGGGCGGGGCGCACCACAGTTGCCATCGTAATTAAAGTGACGCGAAGAAAACGGAGCATCATGGAAGAATCATATCCGCCGCCGCCCGGTTCGCAATACGATTGCTAGGTCGGCCGGTGAATTTGGGTGTGATTAAAGTCGGGTGAGGCGCCCTACCACGCCTTCCCTGGGGAAGAACGACTTTCAGATTTCGCCTCACCCATTTTGAATCACACCCGGAAAATTCCAGCTTGCACGCCGCCGCGTTACGGCGAGAATCCCCGCACTATGTTTTCACACGTTGTCATATTCTGGACCGATCCGGCGCAACTGAACGCGGCGGACGAACTCATCGCCGGCGCGAACCAATATCTCAAGACCATCCCGGGCTTGCTGCATTTTCACGTCGGCAAAATGTCGCCCAGCCCGCGCCCGGTCGTGGAGCAGAGCTATCAGGTGGCGTTGAATCTGGTGTTTCCCAGCAAGCAGGCGGAGCAGGCGTACCAAGTGCATCCGCAGCATCTGGAGTTCGTGGAGAAAGTGTTCAAGCCCACCTGCAAGAAGGCCGTCATCTACGATTTTGAATAACGTGAAACGTGATGCGTGAAACGTGATGCGTGAAACGTGAAGGGAAAAGTTGCCCTGCTTACGTTTCACGTTTTCACGTTTCACGTTTCACGTCACCCCCGCGGATGAAACTTCCGATGAATCTCCCGCAGCCGGTTCCCCGTGACGTGCGTGTAAACCTCCGTCGTGCTGATGCTCGCGTGGCCGAGCAGTTCTTGAATCACCCGCAAGTCTGCGCCGTATTCCAGCAGATGCGTTGCGAAGCTGTGCCGCAGCATGTGCGGCGTGATGTTTCGCTCCACCCCGGCGCGACGGACACGGTTCTTGATGTGCAACCACAGCGTCACCGCTGCGAACGGCGTCCCGCGCCGCGTGAGAAAAACATTCGCCGGGGATTTCGGCGTGACGAGTTCGGGCCGCCCCGCTGTGAGGTAACGATTCAAGGCCGCGACCGCCGTCCGGCCCACGGGCACCACGCGCTCCTTGTTGCCCTTGCCGATGACGTTGATGAAGCCCGCTTCGAGATGGAGCTGTTCGAGCCGCAGGTTTTTCAACTCGGACAAACGCAAACCCGAAGCATAAGCCAGTTCGAGCACCGCCTGATCGCACAAGTTCTCTTTCGTCTCGGGTTGTTCCGGGGTGAGCAGCTTTTCAATTTCCGGATGGCTCAACGCCTTGGGCAGACGCTTCCAGCGTTTTGGCAGCGACAGATGTTCGGCGACATTTTCTAAAAGGAGTTTTTCATTTTCGGCGAAGCGATAAAACGCCCGCAGCGCGGCGATGGCGAGATAAACACTTTCGCTGCTCAGACGTTTGGTGGATTCCGCCGGCTCGTGGTTCAGTCCGCGCGCGCGTTCGGACTGGAGAAACTCCATCAGGTGTTTCAATTCCACCTGCGGCCACGCGGTCAATCCCTGCGGGCCGGCCCACGCGATGAACTTGCCCAGCTGCGACGCGTACGCCCGCTGCGTGTGCTCCCCCTGCCCGCGCTCGTGGCGGAGGTATTGCAGAAAATCTTCGACGAGGGTTTCCACAGATGCACACCGGCCGACCAGTTCAACGCCCGCCTAGTTTGTAGGAGTCCAGACGTATTTTCCGCCGGCATCCACGTAGCCAATCTTGTGGCCCATTTTCACACGCGCCAAACCGTCCGCAAAGGAGGCGGCCTCATCGAACTGCGGGTTAATGACGAACTTGCCGCTCTTGTCCACGAAGCCCCAGCGCCCGCCCATCCGCACGCGGGCCAGGTTTTCGGAAAACGCGTCGGCGTTTTCAAACTGCGGATTGATGGCGAGCTTGCCGGACTTGTCCACAAAACCCCAGAGCTTCCCGAGCTGCGCGGGCGCCAGGCCGTTCACAAACTCATGCACCGCCTCGAACTGCGGGTTGATCACGATCTTGCCGGTCTTGTCAATGAAGCCCCAGCGCTTCGCCATGTAAATCGCCGCCAGGCCTTCGGAGAACGATTCCGCTTTTTCAAACTGCGGGTTGATGATCATCTTGCCGGCCGGGTCAATGTAGCCGGAGAGTTTGCCGAGCTGCACCGCCGCGAGGCCTTCGGAAAAATCCGCCGCCGCTGCGAACTGCGGGTTGATGGCGAGCGTCCCGGTCTTGTCAATGAAGCCGAACAGACGCTTGAGCTTCACCGCCGCGCGGCCTTCCGCGAAAGGGTTTGCGGCGTCGAACTGCGGGTTGATGACATATTTGCCATCGGTGTTGACGTAGCCAAAACGGCCGCCCAGCTCAACCGCCGCCAGGCCGTCGCTGAAGGTGCCGGCCTTGTCGAACTGCGGATTGACGGCGAGCTTGCCGGATTTGTCCACGAAGCCCCAGCGCCCGAGCCGGACGACGGCCAGGCCCGCCGCGAAAGGTTCGGCCTGCTCGAATTGCGGATTCACAATGAGGGTGCCGGACTTGTCCACGTAACCCCAGCGGTCATTGACCACCACCGGGTAAAGCGGGCCGGCACCGGCGGTTTGGACAGACGCGAGCGCCAGCACGGCCAGCAGCAGGACAATGTTTTTTTTCATAGAATGGATCCGATTTTAGTTAAGGATGTCAGGGTCGCGGACAACCCAAAGCGGTTTTCCGCATGGGCGCGATTCTATTTTGCCCGCCGGTTCCGTCAAGAAGCCATTCCACCGGGTAGTGGTACAGTTTAATTTTTACGCCCTCTCCTCCATGAAACGGAGGAGAGGGCGGGGGTGAGGAGGAGCTTTATGTTTTGCAGTTCAAATCCCCTCTCCCCGTTGCGCGGGGAGAGGGAGCAGACTCAAAATGTACCGCTACCAAAAGTTTTTCCCCTACCTGCGACTTTGCGTTCTTGTGCCCCATGACTAAACTCCGCCCCGATGCCACGCGCGCACGCCAACTCGAAACCAGAAACTCGGAACGCAAATCCGGCCCGGCTTGTTCCCCGGCTGCTCGCATGGTTTGCCGCCAACGCCCGCGACCTACCGTGGCGGCGCACGCGCGATCCCTACGCCATCTGGGTTTCCGAAATCATGCTCCAGCAGACGCAGGTCAAGACCGTAATCCCGTATTGGGAACGCTGGCTGCGTGAACTCCCAACCATCGAAGCCTTGGCCCAAGCGCCGTCCGAAAAAATCCACAAGCTCTGGGAAGGTCTCGGCTATTACACCCGTGTCCGCAACCTGCAAAAGGCCGCCCAGCAAATCGTCGCCCGGCCGGATGCCCTTTCTCCGTCGCGTAGGAGCCGAGGTGACGAGGCTCAAACTAAAAATGAATTAGAGACTCCTCACGTCGTCTCCTACAAGTTCCCGGAAAGCTTCGACGCCATCCTCGATCTCCCCGGCATTGGCCGCTACACCGCCGGAGCCATTGCCAGCATTGCTTTCAACCAGCCCACGCCCATCCTCGACGGCAATGTCATCCGCGTCCTCACCCGTGTCTTTGGCATCGCAGAAAATCCGAAGGAAAAGAAAACCAACGCCAAACTCTGGCAACTCGCGGAGCAATTGGTTCATCACGCCTCACGCCTCACGTTTCACGATTCCCCCTGCTCCCACCTCAACCAATCCCTGATGGAACTCGGCGCGCTCGTTTGCACGCCGCACTCGCCCCAGTGCGCCGTTTGCCCCGTGCAAAAACTCTGCGTCGCACGAAAGAAGAATTTACAGGAAAAACTCCCCAACCTCGGCAAACGCGCCGCCGCCACCGAGCGCCGGTTCCTCGCCTTCGTCGCCGAGCGCAATGGAAAATTTCTCGTGCGCCAGCGGCCGGCCGGAGTCGTCAACGCCCACCTCTGGGAATTCCCGAACGTCGAAGTCGGAGCGCGGCTCTGTGAGCCGCAGCATGTCCTGGCTGAATTCAATGCGCTGCGGGTCACAGACCCGCGCTCCGAAAAACTCGAACCCCTTTGCACGATCAAACACTCCATCACGCGTTATCGCATCACGCTGGAAGCCTGGCACGCTGAACTCGCGAACCCGCAGCCCGCAGCGCCGGTCTCCGACCCGGCTCAAAACGGAAGTCACGCCCGCACCGCGCCGGGCCGGAGGCCGGCGCGCCAAGGTTGCTGGCTCACGCCCGCACGACTCCGCCAACTCGCCTTCACCAGCGCGCACAAAAAAATTCTCGCCGTGCTCGAACAGCGTGGTTGAATCCTCCGCACTCCGGCAGTCCGCACAGATCAGGCGGCAGCCGTGGGAACGGCCCTCGTGCACCCGCCGTAAATCCCAACCTTTTTTTGTCCGGGAACCGGCGCAAAAAACACCTCATTCTTTTCCTTTGAGTCTGGAACCGGACTGCGTATCTTGCGTTGAAACTTAGCTTTCGGTTTGTGAAAGCGACGGAAGTTCGCGCTTCGCGGGCCGATAAATTTGTAAATAAATTTATGAGCCAATCGTCTACCTCCAAGACCAGCCTCACGAACAAGGCCGCGACCGTCGCCCCCAAATATCCCGGCATCCGCGTCACCTGCAACGGCAACCAGCTCGTCGCTCAATGGGTCGAGACGCGCATCACCGAAGGCGGTATCTTCTATCCCATCACGCCCTCGACCGAAGGCGGCGAGATCTACCAGGCTTCCTTCGCTGCCGGCGAACTCAACGTCTGGGGCCAGCAGAAAATCGCCGTCGAAACCGAAGGCGAACACGCGGCGCAGGGCGGCGCGACAGCCTTCGCAGTCAGCGGCAAACGCGCGGTCAATTTCACCTCCGGCCAGGGCATCGTGTACGCGATGGAGCAGTATTATCACGCGCCCGGCAAGTTCTCGACGATGGTCATCGAAGTCGGCGCACGCGCGCTGACCAAGCACGCGCTGAACGTCCATTGCGGTCACGACGATTTTTATGCCGCGCTCGACACCGGCTGGACGATGCTCGTCAGCAAGGACGCGCAGCAGTGCGCCGATCAGGGAATCATCCTACGCAAGGTCAACGAACTCACGCTCAATCCCGGCATGAACATCCAGGACGGAATGCTGACCACGCACTCCGAACGCACCTATCTCGCGCCCGAAGCCGAACTGCTCCGCGAATTTCTCGGCCCGGTGGATGAGATGATTGATTGCCCGACGCCCGCGCAGCGCGAACTGTTCGGACCGAAACGCCGCCGCGTGCCGGAGATGATGGATTTGAAAAACCCGATCCTGCTCGGCCCGGTGCAGAACCAGGAGCATCACATGAACGGCGTGGTCGCGCGCCGCAACAATTTCAACGAGCCGATCATGGGCTTCCTCGAAGCGGCTTACGAAGAATTCGGGCGGCTCACCGGTCGTCACTACGGTTTGATCAGCCAGTTCAAGTGCGAAGACGCCGACACGATCTTTGTCTCCCTCGGCTGCGCGGCGGACAACATCGAAGCCGCGTGCGATTATCTCCGCGACCAGCGCAATGCGAAGGTCGGTTCCATTCACGTCAATGTCATCCGCCCCTTCCCCGAAGCCGCGATCATCAACGCGCTGCGCGGCAAGAAGAACGTCATCATCCTCGAACGCACGGACGAAGCACTCGCCGGCGATAATCCGCTCGCCCGCGACATCCGCGTCGCGCTCGGCAAGGCAAATGAGATTTCAAGATGGCGCGCCAGTAGTGGCACGGGCGTCCCGCCCGTTCGACTCGAAACGAATGGAACAGAAACGAACGGGCAAGGTGCCCGTGCCACTATTCTGCCCGCGCTCACCTCGGAAGAAACACCGCGAATTTTCCGAGGCGTCTATGGCATTGGCTCGCGCGATTTCCGCCCCGAACACACGCTTGGCGCTTACGAATACGCCACCGGCTCGGTCAAGCGCAAAGACGGCCGGAGCGCGGCGGACGGCGAGACATTTTTTGTGCTCGGCGTGGATCATCCGTACGCGGCGATCAGCAAGGACACGCCGTCGTTGCTGCCGAACAAGGCGATTGCGGTGCGGTTCCATTCCATCGGCGGCTGGGGCATGATCACCACCGGAAAAAATCTCGGCGAAATCATCGGCGACTTCGGCGAACTGCTCAAACAGCGTGCGAACGAGGTGGAGGCCGACGGTCGCCTGAAGGAACAGTTGTTCATCATGGCGAACCCAAAGTACGGCTCGGAGAAAAAGGGCGCGCCGACGAATTATTATCTCACCGTTGCCCGCGAACAGATCAAGGTGAACTGCGAGTTGAATCATGTGGACGTGGTCCTGTGCTGTGATCCCAAGGCGTTCACGCACACCAATCCGCTCGAAGGCATCAAGAAAGGCGGCTGCATCGTCTGGGAATCCAGCGACACACCCGAGACCGCGTGGCAGCGCATCCCGGCGCAGCACCGGAAATTCGTCCAGGAAAATAATATCCGCGTCTATATCCTGCCCGGCTTTGACATCGCGAAAAAGGCCACCTCGCGCGGCGATCTGCAATTGCGGATGCAGGGCAATTCCTTCCTCGGCGCGTTCTTCCGCGTGTCGCCGTTTCTCCACGACAACGGCATCAACGAGGAGACGTTTCACGAAACCGTTCTCCACCAATACAAGAAAAAGTTCGGCCGCTTCGGCGACGCCGTGGTCACCTCGAACATGACCGTGATGACCGAAGGTTTCTCGCGCGTGCAAGAAATCAAATACGGCGAAGCTGGCGACGCCGACCGTTCCTCGATGCGCAATCCGCCCGTCGCGCCCATCGGAGCCGGACCGATGATTCCCACCGCCGGCTGCGGCACGGCCTGCGGCAGCGGCATTCCCACGCCCGCCGAACAGACGCCGCGCTATGCCTTTCAGACCGTGGCCAAGTTCAATTCCGAATTCCGCAACGGCCTCGGCTATCATCAGCCCGCCGGTGCGCTGGCCTCCCTTGGCATGATGGGTTCGGGCACCGGCGCGACCCAGTCCAAGTATGTCGCCCGTCGCGAAACGCCGGTGTACATTGCTGAAAACTGCACCCAGTGCATGGAGTGCATCACCGCCTGCCCCGACACCGCACTGCCGAACACGTCGCAGGATGTCGCCACGGTTTTGCGCACGGCGGCGAATTATTACATCACCGACAATGCCGAGCGGCCGAAGCTTGCCGCCGAATTGAAAGGCGTCGAGGAACGCGCCCGCGTGAAAATGAACGAGGCCGTGAAAGCCCGCGCCAGCGTTCCGTTCAAGGACATCATCCGCGCCGAAGTCACGGCGCTCGCGGGCATTTCCGACAAAACGAAAGGTGAGTTCACCGGCATCATTGACAAGCTGCCGCTCGCCTACAACAACGTCCCGGCAATCTTCCGTTCGCTCGAAGCCAAGACGCCGGGCGCTGGTGGATTGTTCTCCATCTTCGTTTCCGATTTGTGCAAAGGCTGCGGCGAGTGCGTGCAGGTCTGCGGCGATCACGACGCGCTCCGCATGACGACGGAAACCGAACACCTCAACGCCGAGCTGACCACCGCGCAAATCTTCTCGCGCCTGCTGCCCGACACGCCGCAGAAATATCTCGGCCTCTACAACGACACCGACGCCGCCGGTTCGCGCGAGGCCGCGCTGCGAAACCATCTGATGGTGCGCCGCAATTACGAGGCGCTCGTCTCCGGCGACGGCGCGTGCGCCGGTTGCGGCGAGAAGAGCGTGCTGCGCGCGGTGGCCTCCGTCACCGAAGCCTACATGCGTCCGCTCTATCACCGGAAAGCCGACCGTCTGCGCGGCAAGGCGACGAAACTGGAAAACGAAGGCGTGTCGAAGCTGCAGGTGCTGAAGCAGCGCGACGAGAAGGAATACCAACTGTTCCGCAAGACGATGGCGCACGTCATCATGGGACTCGGCGGCGAAAACGAGGACGACACGGCCAAACGCATCGCCGATTACGAAGCCAAGCACGGCGCGATCACCGACGAGCAGATCGTCCAAGGCATGTCTGCCGTGATGCGGACGGACGCCTTCAATCACCGTGATTTGCAGGCGCTGGATGGCCGCCACGCCAACGGCATGAGCGTTATGTTCATGGGTGCGAGCACCGGCTGCAACACGGTCTATGGCTCCACGCCGCCGTCCAATCCGCATCCGTATCCGTGGATGAACTCGCTGTTCCAGGACGGTGCGACGATCAGTTGGCTGCTCGGCGAATCCTTGGTTTTGAATCACGCGCGCCGCTCGGTGGTGCCGGAACGTTTGTGCGACATGCTGCTCGACCGCGCGGATGATGTGATGACTGACGCCGGTTATTTCCTGCTGACACATCTGGACGATTCACTGATGACCGAGCAGGAAATCCGCGAACTGCCCAAGGTCTGGGTCATCGGCGGCGACGGCGCGCTCGGCGACATCGGTTTTCAAAACGTCTCGAAGGTGATTCTGCAAAACCGTCCGAACGTGAAGATGCTGATGCTCGACACGCAGGTTTATTCCAACACCGGCGGACAAAATTCCGATTCGTCCACGATGCTCGGCGGCTATGACATGAACCAGTTCGGCCTCGCCTCGCAGGGCAAGTTGATCGAGAAGAAAAATGTCGCCGAGGCCTTCACGAGCGGCCACGGCTCGCCGTTCGTCGCGCAAGTCTCAATGGCCAACGCCGCCAAGCTTTACAAGGCGATGCTCGACGGTTTGGAATATCGCGGCACGGCGTTCTTTCAGGCTTACACGACCTGCCAGCCGGAACACGGCGTCAGCGACAACATGAGCGCCGACCAGGCGAAGATGGTTCGCGATGCGCGCGGGATGCCGGAGTTTGTCTTCAATCCGCGCAAGGGCGAAACCTCGCAGGAAGCCTTCGACCTCAAGGGCAACCCGACGCCCGAACGCGACTGGTGGCGGACGAAGTACAAAATGACCGGCGAGGAATATAATTACACCGTCGCGCACTGGGCGCTGACCGAAGGCCGCTTCCGCAAGCACGTCAAGGCGATCAAGGAAGAGGAAGCGAGAGAGATGATCCTGATGGACGACATGCTCGTCTTCATCACGCAGGAGGATGTGATTTACCGCCGCGTGTTTGATCAGAACCACCGCAGTTGCGTGCCGAACTTCGGCTGCTACATCAAGGCGGAGATTGAGGGCAAGATGAAATTCTTCGCCGTGTCGCGACAGATGGTGTTGTTCGCCGTGGAACGCCGCAAAGCCTGGCGCATGTTGCAGAGCAAGGCCGGCGTGGTGAACAAGGATTACCTCGCACAAAAGGCGCTGCTCGCGAAACTCGACAAGGGTGAATTGCAGCTCGCCGAACTCCAGGCGAAAACGCGCGAACTGTTCGACGCGGAGTTGGCCAGAATTAAATAGTTTATTTTTGCACTCTGAAAAAGGCGGAGCTTCGGCTCCGCCTTTTTCTTTATCCCGTGTAAAGCCAGAAGGCCCGGAGCGGTCTCAGCTAGGCCGCAGCCCGACATTGCCCCGGAGCGCGGCTCTGTCCCGCGCCGCGCGGGATCAGCCGCAGCCGCTTCGCCAGGAGTGACGCGTCAGATAAATTCAGAGTCCTCGCAACATCCGGTTGTGCTGCGGCTGGTCGCTGCGACACAGCCGCGCTCCGTATCCGAGATCCTTTCATGCTCTCATTCCCCTTCGTCAATCATCCCGGAAAACTCCATCCGGGTAACACCACATGGAACGCCGCCGCTGTCCGAACTAATGTGCCAGCGCGGTGAATGCAAATGATGTCATCGGGATGACTGTGAAAATTCCATTAAGCACCCTGTGGGTTTCACCGACAACGAACCAGTAATTGTTCCGTTTGTGCCGATTAACAAGTGAATTCATTGTATGGGCCGTTGTATCAATATTATGCTTGAACCCATTTCGAACGGTTACGCCCGGCTGTTGCCCGGCCTTCGCGCAGTGATGGTTGGCGCGGCCCTCTTGC
>JAYWBR010000168.1:0-5946 GCA_043781315.1 Verrucomicrobiota bacterium
CGCAGGCAAAGTTCGCCCAGACCGATCAAGTACGGTGCGGCGGGATACCCGACCCGTCCCGCTTCCTCGATCACGCCCAGCGCCGCCGCCCCGCGCCTGGCCTGCAGCTCGATTTGAAACAGGGTTTGATACGCGGTCAGTGTCTGTGGATTTTTTTTTATCGCGACCCGACTGGCGACCGTCGCCAGCCCGGGTTGGTTGAGCTGGAGATAAACCTTGCCCAGCAAGGCGTCCAGTTCACCGGAAACATTGGGCTGCCGAATCGCGCGCTCCAAAACCGCCTGCGCCTTTTCCGGCTGGGCCAGCTGTAAAAAATCTCCCGCGACCTCCAGCACCAACGACTCGTTTCCCGCATCCTTCAACGCCGCCTGGTAAAACTCCTCCAACGCCAACCCCGTGTCTGCGCCCGCCGCCAGGATGACTCCCGTGGCATAGTGCGCCTGGGCTTCGATCTTCGCCGAATCAACCAACTCTGTTGGTGGCGCACCTGTGGCTCCCCTGCCCGCTCCGCCCGCCACCGGCGCGCGACAGCCGGACACAAAAAAACCACCCGCCGTTGCGAGCGCCAGCCAGACTGGAAAGCGAAACAACATGGGTGGAATAAATGAAACCGGCGCCACCCGCCAAAACGAGTTGCGCCGGGTTAAAAGGAAACGGTGCGACAGATTACTTCTGCCAGGTGCGCTTCTTGTGACGATTGAGACGCAGCTTTTTGCGGCGTTTATGTTTGTTAATTTTTGCCTTACGACGTTTTTTAATTGAACCCATAAATATATTGGCTGATTGAGTACCGGAGAATCAGGGAAATCACAAACTATTTTTTCAATAAACAGGGCTGACGCATTCCGACGGCTGCTTGAACAAGGTGAACGAACGCCCTCTCCTCCCCCGAGGGAGGAGAGGGAGAAAAAACTTCAGTTCGCACGGTTTTTCACGGTATGCGTCAGGGCTGTCAATAAACCACCTTGTTCAACGGATATTCAATGATCCCCTCCGCGCCGGCGGCCTTCAACTGCGGGATCAGTTCACGCACAATATGCTCGTCAATGATCGTCTCCACCGCCACCCAGCCTTTGAGCGACAGGTTGGAAATCGTCGGGTTGCGCAACGCGGGCAGTTCCATCAGGAGTTTCGCGAGATGCTTTTCGGCAATGTTCATCTTCAAGCCCACCAACGCCTCCGCGTCCAGCGCGCCCTTGAGCAACATCGCCATCGTCTCGATCTTCTTCCGCTTCCACGGATTTTTCCACGCATCCAGATTGGCGATCAAACGCGGGGTGGAACAAAGCAGCTCGTCCACGATCCGCAGCTTGTTCGCCTTGAGCGACGAGCCGGTCTCGGTGACATCCACGATGGCGTCCACGAGTTCGTGCGCCTTCATTTCCGTTGCGCCCCAGGAAAATTCCACCTCCGCCTTCACGCCGTTTTTCTTGAGGTATTTTTTCGTGAGGTTCACGACCTCGGTCGCGATGCGTTTGCCCTGCAAATCTTTCACTGATTTTACCGGCGAATTTTCCGGCACGCACAGCACCCAGCGCGCGGGCCGGCGCGAGACTTTGCTGAACAGAAATTCCCCGACCTCGTGGACCTTCGAGCCGTTCTCGATAATCCAGTCGTGGCCCGTGATGCCGCAGTCGAGATAGCCGTGCTCCACGTAACGGCTGATTTCCTGCGCGCGAAACAGGCGGATCTCCATCTCGTCATCGTCCACGTAAGGCACGTAGGAACGGCTGCTGACGGAGATGTTGTAGCCCGCCTTGGCGAGCTTGGCGATGGCGGCATCCTGCAAACTGCCCTTGGGCAGACCGAATTTCAGTTTCTTGGTCATACTTGAATCCGCACAGCCTAAACAATCCTGCCGCCTTTGAACAATCTGAATTCTGTCAGGTGACCGTTTAGTTTGGAGCCAAAGCATGGCTCCACACTCCGGGGAAACAGGAGAACTTTCCACTGCCAACGGTTCGTCATTTCTTCCAGACCACCTTGCGGCCCGCCACGGAAATGTCCCGGCGCGCAATCGCCGCGACGCATTTCGGATACAACTCATGCTCCGCCGCGTGAATGCGTTGGTGCAGACTTTCCGCCGTGTCGTCGTCCAGCACCGGCACGGTTTGCTGGCCGATGATCGCGCCGGAATCCACGCCCGCATCCACGAAATGCACGGTGCAGCCGGTGAATTTTACGCCGTGATCCAACGCCTGCTTCCACGCCTCGAGTCCGGGAAACGACGGCAGCAGCGACGGATGCACGTTGACGATGCGGCCTTCAAACGCGCGGAGAAAATCTCCCTTGAGCACGCGCATGAAACCGGCGAGGACAATCAAATCCACCCGCGCCGCCGACAACGCCGCCACCAACGCGCGCTCGGATTCCTCGTCGAGCTTGGTGCGGAATTTTCCCGGCGGAATGAATTGCGCGGGAAGTTTCCGCGCACGGGCGTGCTCCAGAATCCCCGCGCCTTCGACATCGCTCAACACGACGCCGATCTCCGCCGGAATTTTTCCGACGGCAATCGCCTCGGCAATGGCCATAAAGTTGGAGCCTTTGCCGGAGCCGAGGACGCCAAGGCGGAATTTTTTCAAATCAGTCACGCGCTTGGTTTACAGGCTGGCAGGCGGGCTTAACAAGCAGAAAGCCCGCGCGCTCACCACGCCGGCGGCAGGCGGGATTGAAGGTCGTTGCTTCATTCTCCGGGACTGCTAGAGTTACTGCGATGAGCGACAAACAAATTGTGGCCGATCTGATTGAACGGTTGCCGACGAATGTTTCACTGCTGGACATCGCGCGGGAAATTGAATTCATCGCGGGCGTGCGCGAAGGCTTGGCGCAACTGGACCGGGGTGAAGGCGTGCCGCTGGAAGAAGTCGAGCAGCTACTGCCTTCATGGATTTCAAAATAACCCCGTCCGTGGAAAAATCTTTTCCCGATTCAGATTTCCGATAGATTGATTTTATGAGTGCAACCTTGACCGTCGTTAAAACGTCCCGCTTCCAGGCGGTTCTGGCTTCCGTCGAATCCCTGCCGACAGAGGACCAGGCGATGCTCGCCGAAGTTGTGACGAAACGAATCGCGGCCAGGCGGCGGCGGCAGTTGGTGAAGGAGATCGGCCAGGCGCGGCAGGATTATCACCGTGGCAAAGTTCAGCGCGGCCCGGCGGCGGATTTCATTTCCCAATTGCGAGCGAAATGAATCTCGTCTGGAGTGCCAAATTTACGCGCGCGGTCAAACGGGTGGTCGGACGCGATAAAAAAACCCTTTCCGAAATCGAGCGGACGCTGACCCAACTGGCCGCCGACCCCAAGCACGCTTCGTTGCGGACGCACAAACTGAAAGGTGAACTGGCCGGCACCTGGTCGTGTTCGGCGGGCTACGATCGGCGTATTCTTTTTGATTTTGTAAAGCATCCTCAAACCGGTGAAGTTGAAATTCATCTGCTCGCAGTTGGAACTCACGTCGAAGTCTATTGAAATTGACTGCAACCTGATTTGAAAATTAACATTCCTTCCATCCCGCCCGGCGTCACGCTCACCACGCTGGAGAACGGCCTGACCGTCATCGTGCGCGAAGATCACAGCGCGCCGGTCGTCTCCGCGCAGGCGTGGTGCATGGCGGGCAGCGTTCACGAAGACCGCTGGCTTGGCGCGGGCTTGTCGCACGTCCTCGAACACATGCTGTTCAAAGGCACGAGCACGCGGCCTGGCAGCCGCATTGATCAGGAGGTGCAGGAAGCCGGCGGTTACATGAACGCCTACACGAGCTTTGACCGCACGGTCTATCACATTGACGTGCCGAACACCGGCGCGCGGACGGCGATTGATATTCTGTGCGACATCATGCAGCACGCGTCGCTGCCGCCGGATGAACTCGCCAAGGAGATGGACGTGATCCGCCGTGAAATGGACATGGGCCACGACGATCCGGGCCGCCGCTCCAGTCGCCGCCTGTTTGAAACCGCGTACACGAAAAGCCCCTACCGTTTCACGATCATCGGCTACCCGGACATTTTCAACGAACTCAAGCCCGACGACATCCGCAATTACTATCAGGAGAAATACGCGCCGAACAATGTGTTCTACGTCGTCGCCGGCGACGTGAAGAATGACGACGTGATCGCGCAGATCAAAACGGCCTACGAAAAAACCAAGGCCAAGGCCATGCCGCCCGTCGTGCTGCCCGAGGAGCCGGCGCAGACGGCGTCCCGCGAGATCATCGAGGAAGCCGCCATCGAACTCGGGCATGTGCATTGCAGTTGGCACATCCCCGACGCACGCCACGCCGACGTGCCCGCTCTGGATGTGCTCGCCGTGCTGCTCGGCAGCGGCCGCAGTTCGCGGCTCTATCAGGAAGTGCGCGAGAAACAAGGCGTGGTGCATCATGCGGACGCGTGGACGTACAGCCCCGGCGGCACAGGCTTGTTCGGCATGAGCGCGATGGTGGACGCGGACAAATTCACCGCCGCCCGCGACGCCTTGTTCGCCGAGATTGAGAAGATGAAAGCATCGCCCGTCTCCGCTGCTGAACTGTTGAAAGCCGAGAAGCAATTTATTTCCGGCCAGTTGTCCGCGCGCAAAACCATGACCGGCCAGGCGCAGGACTTGGGCGGAAGCTGGCTGGCGGCGAACGATTTGAATTTCTCCGCGCGCTATCTCGAAGCGATCAAGCGCGTCACCCCGGCGGATTTGCAGCGCGTGGCCCGCACCTATCTCACGGCGGAAAATCGCACACTCTACGCGTTGCTGCCCACGGGCACCACGCCGAAAATTTCCACCCTCGCCGAGGAAAACACGGATCACGCGATCCAGAAATTTGAATTGCCCAACGGCCTGCGCCTGCTCGTGAAGGAAAGCCATCGCCTGCCGTTCGTGGAATTTCGCGCGGTGTTTCAAGGCGGCGTGCTCGCGGAAAACGCGGACAACAACGGCGTCACGCAGCTCACCGGCCGGCTGCTGCTCAAAGGCACCACGACCCGCAGCGCGGAGGACATCGCGCTCGCCGCCGAATCCGTGGGCGGCCACATTGACAGCTACGGCGGCAACAACAGTTTTGGCGTGAACGCGGAAGTGTTGAGCGAGGATTTTTCCATCGGCCTCGAACTGCTCGCCGACGTGCTGTTGAATCCGACCTTTCCCGCCGACGCGCTCGAACGCGAACGCGAAGTGCAGCTCGCCGGCATCGCCGCACAAAAGGACAATCTGCTCAAGAGCGCCGGCAACGCCATGCGCCACGCGCTGTTCGGCAACACCAGCTACGGCCTCGACGTCAGCGGCACCGAGGAGAGCGTGCAGAAAATCCAAACCGCCGACTTGAAAACGCTGCATCAAAAACTCGCCGTGCCGAACAACTGCGTGCTGGCGATTTTCGGCGACGTGAACACGTCGGCGGTGAAGGCGGCCGTGGAGAAGGTGTTTGGGAATTGGCATAGTGGCACGGGCGTCCCGCCCGTGCGTTTCGACTCCCAACAGCAACACACGGGCGGGACGCCCGTGCCACTGCAGCACCGCGTCACCGAACTGCGCGACAAGAAGCAGGCGGTGATCGTGATTGGATTTCGCGGCACCACGCTGCATGACCCGGATCGGTACGCGCTGGATTTGTTGCAGGAATGTTGCAGCGACCTTGGCTCGCGCCTGTTCCTGCGCGTGCGCGAAAAGCTGGGCCTGGCCTACTACGTCGGCGCGCAACATTTTCCCGGACTCGCGCCCGGCTACTTCTCGTTCTACTGCGGCACGAAGCCGGAACAGGTGGAGCTGGTGGAAGCGGAACTCCTCCGCGAAGCCGAGCTGTTGCGCACGGAAGGGTTGACGGACGCCGAACTCAAGCGCGCCCAGGCCAAGATCATCGGCCAGAAAAAAATCTCACGGCAGGATCTCGGCGGCCTGGCGATGACCACGGCGCTGGATGAAATTTACGGACTCGGTTTTGCGAACATTGATCACGAAGACGCGC
>JAYWBR010000169.1:0-5941 GCA_043781315.1 Verrucomicrobiota bacterium
AACTCCTCCGTGAGTCAGCTCTGGCGGGTGGCCGCCAATCAAAGTGGATACGCCTATCTTACCACAACGGACAATACTCGCGGCATCGCCTATGACACCAACACCCACCGGGTTGTTGTATCCAGCACCACCGGACTCTTCATCCTGAACGGTGACAATGGCACCAACGTAGCCAGCCTGAGTCTTACCGGTGTAACCTTTGGCGGTCTGCTGGGCGGCTGCGACCAGGTCGGCATTGCGGATGACGGCGTGGTTTATGCGGGCAATCTGAACAGCAGCGGCGGTGGTGCCTTCAATCTTTACCGCTGGAGCGCCCCAACCAACACAGTTACGGCGGTATCAGCCTATACGGGCGACCCCGGCAGCGGTTCCAATGATCGTTGGGGTGACAACTTCGCCGTGCGCGGTGCCGGTGCCAATACTCAAATCCTGCTGGCTTCCAAAGGCACCAACGTGGCGCTCCTCACCACCACGGACGGAACCAACTACACCACCAGTCTTATTGCCATCACCAACGCCACGTCGGGCTTCACCGGCAACGGCATTACCTTCAGTGCCGGAAATACTTTCTGGGCCAAGAGCAGCGGTGGCAACCTCTGGCAGATAGCTTATGATCCCATCGCACTTACTGGCGGGGTGCTGTTCAATTACACCCAGCCGGGCCAGATTCCCAGCAGCATGGTTGGCGTGGGTGTGGATACGGCCCTCAACATCGTTGCGGGCATCATCCTAAGCGATAGCCCGGACAATCTTCAGCTCTTTCAGTTGACCGGCACCGCCGATGGCCCGGTGCTGTTCCAGCAATCCTTCTTCGCTTCCAACAACGGAAACGGCAACAACAACGCCGCGATCAGCATGAAAAGCGGCCGTATTTATGGATTGGACGTGAACAATGGCATTCTCGCCCTCAGTTATGGAGCACCCGCTGGAACGCCACCGATCATTGTTACTCCGCCGGCCAGCCAGACCGTCTATACCAACATTCGTGTGCTGACCTTCACCGTGAATGTTTCCGGCTCGATTCCGCTGCTCTATCAATGGCGATATAACTCCAACAACATCTCCGGAGCCACCAGCAGTAGTTACTCCATCACCAATCCGCCGCTCAGTGCGGCGGGCTATTACGACGTGATCGTTCGCAACGTGTCCGGCATGGTTACCAGCTCGCCCCCGGCATTGCTGACTCTGATTATTCCCACGACGAGTACGGTTGTCACTCAACTCTGGACACTAGCTGCGGGTTCAAGGGCTTACCTGGATGGCTCCAGTTACAATACCCGAGGTCTTGCTTACGATACCAACACCGGCACGCTCTTGCTCGCCGACCATGCCAATATTTATCTGCTCGCCGGAACCAACGGCAGCGACATTGGCACATTGAATACGGTTGGCCTGCCGGCGGGCGGCAACTTCCTTATTGATCAACTCGGCGTCGCTGACGACGGCGTGCTCTACTCCTGCAACCTCGCGCTGGCGGGTCAGCTCTTCTCGATCGTTCAGTGGACCAGCCTTGCCCCCGGATCTGTCGGCACTGGCTACGCTTTTGGCGGCGCGACCGGCGCGGATCCCAGCGGGACGGGAGATCGCTGGGGTGATACCCTGGCCGTCCGCGGGAGCGGCGCGGCCACTGAAATTCTCTGTGCATCATACAGCGGCACCTTCGTGGTAATCTTTGACACTACGGACGGCTCTACCTTTACCGCGCACCCGATCAACATCACGAACGCCCCGGCGGGTTTTTCCGGACAAGGCATCGCTTTTGGATCCGGCAACACCTTCTGGGCCAAGAGTCCGGGATTCAACCTGCGTCTGATTAATTACGACAAAACCTCTGGACTCGGCGGCGCGATTTTGACTTACACCGCCGGATCCCAAATCAATTCCAGCATGGATGGCATCAGCATGGACGTGGCTAACAACATCCTCGGCGGCGTTGTGTTTAGCGATACTCCCAACGACTTCCAGTTGCTGCAACTCAGCGGCAACACGAATCCGCCGGCACTCTTTGACCAGGCCTTCTTTGGCTCAGTCAACCCTAACATCCAGAATAATGCCGCCAGCACACTTAAAGGTGGGCTTGGCTTTGCCCTGGATGTGAACAACGGCGTGGTGGCACTAAGCTATGGCGTGCCGCCGCCCCCCGCCTTCTCCATCACCAGCGTCAGCTATCAGGTTGGAACCGGCACGACGCTGACTTGGCCCACATTCAATGGCCGCACTTATCAGGTGGAATATAAGAATTCGCTGCTGAATACTTCCTGGACACCGGTCGGTTCTCCGATTGTCGCGTCCGGGACTCCGACCTTGTTTACCGATTCCACAGCGACGGGGACCGCGCGATACTATCATGTTGTAGCCCAATAATTGACCTCGTAGCACAGCGTCTAAACCGCCGTTCGGAAATCGGACGGCGGTTTTTTCATTGCCAGCACACCGCTCCACAAGTGGTCTCGTTTGCTCTTGAATTGGCTGCTCTGGGTGTGAAAACTCTGTACACAATGCGCACCCACAAATACCCATGCCTGCCACGATAGCTGAAACCCAAACACCCACTATTGCAGCAGCCTCCTCCCAACGCCTGATGTTCGTGGACGCGCTGCGCGGCTTCGACATGTTTTGGATTCTCGGGGCCGACTCATTTGTCTATGCGCTCCAAGAAATGAGCCAGACCGGGCCGACGAAGTTCCTGGCGACGCAGCTCGACCATGCCGAGTGGGAGGGATTCAATTTTTATGATCTCATCTTTCCGTTGTTTGTTTTCATGATGGGCGTCTCCACGGTTTTTTCCCTGACCAAAATCATCGAACGCGAAGGTCGCGCCGCCGCCGTGAAGCGCGTATTGCGCCGTGGTGTTCTGCTGTTCATCGTCGCTCTGATTTATTCCGGCGGCTTCACCAATCCCTGGCCGGACATGCGGCTGATGGGCGTGCTGAACCGCATCGCCATTGCTTACACCTGCGGAGGATTATTGTTCATCGCGCTCCGCACCCGCGCGCTCATCGCCGTGGCTGTCGCGTTGCTGCTCGGGTATTGGGCGTTGCTGGTGCTGATGCCGTTTCCCGACGTACGGCCAGTTCCGGGCGGCACGGCGGTCATCACCAAGGAAGCGGGGTTCAAAAATGTTTCCCAGCTCAACATGGAAAGCACGAACCTGATTCACGGCTCCTACCTTCAAGGCATCAACCTGGTCAATTACGTGGATCAAAAATATCTGCCCGGGCGCAAGTACGACGGCACCTATGATCCCGAGGGCCTCCTGAGCAACCTGCCCGCGATTGTCACCGCGCTGCTGGGAATTTTTGCCGGCCTGCTTCTACGCAGCGCAAACTTTTGCGATCGGTGGAAGGTGATTTATCTCCTGTCCTTTGGCGCTGGCGGTGTGCTGCTCGGCTTTTTGTGGGGCCTGGAGTTTCCCGTAATCAAGAAACTCTGGACCTCCTCCTACGTGCTCGTCGCCGGTGGCTACAGCACCATGCTGCTGGGCGCGTTTTACTGGATCGTGGATGTGAAGCAATGGCGAACCTGGTGCCAGCCCTTCGTTTGGATCGGCATGAACCCCATCACCCTCTACCTCGCCAGCAACTTCATGGGCGGGCTCGGCTTCATGAAGTTGGCCCGCCGGCTGGCAGGCGGCCCGGTGAAGGAATTCTTCGACGCGTACGTCGCCGCCGGATTCGGCAGCGTGGTGATTGCGGCGGTCGGGGTTTTGCTGTTCCTCTGGTTCGCCAATTTTCTTTATCGCCGGAAAATCTTTCTGCGGCTTTAGAAATCCCGCGCTAAACTGTTTCTCAATCAAAGGAGACGAATTGAGTATGATGAAAATAATTCTGCTGATCGCCGTGTTGAGTGTGACCGCCTTGTTGTCGGGCTGCGGAAACCCGGCTGAAGTGGCTGTGAAAAAATTGTTTAGACCAAGCGCAGACAAAGATGTGACGGCATCGCCTGAATACAATTTTTCCTCGTTTACAAATACAATTTGGAAAACCAAAACCAAAGTGGCGATCGCTAATTCAAAACGCTACACGGGTGCATACGACATCAGCCTCGTTGCTCCAAAACATTTCGATCCTTCGCAGCCTGATTACACTTCCGGGAGCGAAAAGACAATTATTACCGTGCTCTCAGCAGGTAATCGCTTGCGCATTAAACCACTGCTAAAAGACCAAGGAGCCTGGGGTGGCGTACAGGTGGAAACAATTCTTCTCGACGGGACAAATGCCCAAAAAGCAGTTTATCTCGATCCTTATCTTCTGGCCCGGAACCGATTTAGTGGTGGAGGACTCTATTCGGAGACGAACACAACTTGGGGTGTGAACCCCGACATGCTTGACAAGTGAAAGGCTGTTCTTGGACTGCGGCGGGAAGTGGAGCGCCACGCCGCTTTCTGACGGACAGAGACTCCGCTGGCTTATGAAACCACCAACGAGTGCGAAAGCGGCGTGGCGCTGTGCTTCCCGCCGCAGTCCAAGACGCCATGCGCCATTCGCCGACACCAAGCGATTATTGATACCACTTAGCCAGAGAAGTCAGTGCCCCGTGTCCACCGGCTGCTCCGTCTTGGGCGGATGGAAGAACAACGCCAACGCCACCGCCGCGCTGATCGCTGAAATCATCGGCACGAGGAAGAGGCCGTGGAAGTTGGTCACGCCGTTGTGGGTGAAAACTTTCTGGCCGAGCAGCGGACAGATGGAGTTCGCCAGCAGCGCGCCGAGGCCGAGGATCATCACGTTGAACAAGCCCTGCGCGCTCGCCCGCGCGTCCTTCGGGAAATAGGCGTCCACGAAGATGTAAACCGTCGCGAAGAAGAACGCGTAGCAGATGCCGTGGAGAATCTGCACGACGACGATCAGTTCATGGTGCTGCGGGAACCACGCATACACCGCGAACCGCGCCGCGTGGCCGAGAATCCCGAAGATCATCGTCGTGCGCCAGCCGAGTTTCTTGAGCGTCGCGCCGAGGATGAACATCGTCAGGATTTCCGCGACTTGTCCGACGCTCATCACCGGCATGATCCAGTTGCCGGGAATGCCGACGCCGCCCGCGTCCCGCGCCGCACCGAGAAAACTGCCCGTCCAGTTGAAGTAGCAGTTATGGACGAACGAATCCACCAGCGTCACCACCCACAGCACGAGGATGAAGGGATGCTTCAGAAGCTTCATCGCTTCCAGCCAGGCGAAACTTTCCGCCGCGCCTTCGCTCGCCTTTTTCGGCGGCGTGTGCGGCAGCACGAAACTAAAGCCCGCCAGCAGCAGTGAGGCGATGCCCGCCACAATGAACGTCCAAACCGTCGCCGCTTTCAGCGCATCGCCGGTCAGGCCGGAACCCAGCACGGAGCCGAGCCAGTTGACCAAGCCCTGCGGATTGGCGGCGTGAACCTTGTCCCAGTCCACGAGGATGAACGTGAACGGCCACGCGGCGAGAATCCAGCCGATCGTTCCGCCCATGCGGACGAGGCCGAATTCCTTTTTCGCGTCTTTCATGTTGGCGAACGCGATGGAGTTGGTGATGGAAATCGTCGGCACATAGAGGAGGCAATGCACCATCATCAGGCCGAAGAACGGCCAGAAACTTTTGGTGAACGCGCAGCCCAGAATTGCCACACCCCCGATGAGATGGCTGAAGGCGAGGAATTTTTCCGCCGCGAAATTGCGGTCGGCGAACTGGTTGCTGAAAAACATCCCCACGATGGCCGCAATGGGAAACGCGTTGAGAATCCACGACTGTTCACCCGGCGAAAAACCCAGGCTCGGCAGGTAGCCGAAGATGAGCGGCAGCCATGCGCCCCAGATGAAAAATTCCAGCACCATCATCACGAAAAGTTTCCAGCGGTTTGAGTTGTTCATAGTTTAGTTGGTAGGGACGCGTTCCACCGCGTCCCTAATTCTTCTGTTGGAGAGGGGACGCGGTGGAACGCATCCTTACCAAGTTCGGGTTATGCTGC
>JAYWBR010000170.1:0-5938 GCA_043781315.1 Verrucomicrobiota bacterium
TCAGCATCGGCAGGGCGAGGGAATAAATTTTCCGGCCTAGGAATTCGCGCTCCGCCGGGGCGGCCCCGGTAGCGTTGGCCAGCACGAGGATGCTTTTCAACGCGTCCGCCAGTTGTTCCGGGCGCGGCGAACTGAGCAGGAACAGGGATGGCGCGGCGTTGAGTTCAGCGAGCGTGCTGCCGCGCGGCGGCTTCGAGTAGGAAATGAAGTCGTCACCCAGATTCCCGAAGAGGTTTTTTTGAAGATCGAAGCCGGGATCCTTCTGCTTGGCGGCGGTGTTGGCGGTGTCGAGCGCGAAGTTCAAGCCGCTCAGAATCTGCGGGGAAATGTCGCCCAACATTTTTTGCAGCGCGGCCCAGGCCTTCTGGTTGTCCACGCGGCTGCGCTGAAATTTAATCACGTCGGCCGGCACAAACGGCGGCGGGCTGGATTCCTTGCCATCAGCGGGCAGAAGTTTCAACAACCCCTGGCGGTCGGCCTCGGGCGCACTCACGGAAATTTGCGCGAGCGAACCGTCGGCGGAATTCTGGCTGGCGAAGGCGATGGTTTTCAAACCGCCCAGGCCGAGGGCGTTGATGATTTTATCCGGCGCAAACATGGCGAAGGGACTGGCCGGATCTGCGTCCTTGGTCGGCTGATGCAGCAAAAGATCGGTGACGGTTTTTAGATTGGCCCAGCCGTAGAGCGGGGCTTCGCGGAACAGCGCGAGACGGCTGGTTTCAAATGCGGGCA
This sequence comes from Verrucomicrobiota bacterium, assembly GCA_043781315.1. GTDB lineage: Bacteria > Verrucomicrobiota > Verrucomicrobiia > Limisphaerales > CAIQOK01 > CAIQOK01. The sequence goes on from JAYWBR010000170.1 coordinate 733, forward strand.
CGTCGGCCAGCGCGGGCGCGGAGCCGCCGGTGAGATGGGCGACGATTTTTTCCACCACCTTCGCCGAAGTGCCGGCGATCAGCAGCGATTCATACTGGCCGACGAGCAAGGTCAGCGGCGCGTTGGTGCTGCTCTCATTGGCGGAATCGTCGCTGCCGGGGGCGAGGATTTTTTTGAAGCTCGGCGGCACGTCCTTGTCCGAGAGGAGGTAGGTGGTGAATTCGAGGTCGCGGATTTTTTCCGACTTGATCGTCTTGCCGGCGTCCACCCATTTGTGGCGGAGGTCGGCGAGGTTGGTCTTGAGCTGGCCGCTGCGGCCTTTGGTGTCCATCAGGAAAACGGCCGCCGGCAGCGGGTCGGCGGAACCTTGCCAGCCGTTCTGGATGATGGCGAAGGTGAGCTGGCCCTGCGGCAGGCCGGCGTAGTCATCGAACTTCACGCCGAGATCGTGTTCCAGCGGCTGCACCCATTCCTCGCGCACTTTGGCCAGCAACTTGTCGGTGAAGGGTTTCATCGCCGGGTCGTTCAAGAACCGGGTCTGGGTCGAGGTCAGATAAAACTCGCGCAAGCCTGGGTAGTCGGGCGTGCCCAGCACGATCAGGGTGTCGTCGGGCAACAGTTTTTCCGCCGGCAAAATCGCGGCAGCGAGGTTTCCGGCGAGCGCGAGCAGGGCGCAAACAATCGCCGTTGGAATTGGGCGCAACGGGAGTGAGGTGTTGATCATGGGGTGGTTTTTGAAAACGGATTATTCCGCGCCGGCAGCTTTATGCCGGGCGTGGGTGGGCGGTTCGAGATAGCGGTAGGGGTTGCTGGGATTGTCGTTCGAGTAGGCAAAGGCGTCGCGGTGTTCGAGGAAGAATCTCACCGCCTCGATGGGAATGGCAAAGCCGAGGCCTTCGCCAAAGGTGATTTTCATGTTGGTGATGCCGACGACTTCGCCGGCGAGATTGAACAACGGGCCGCCGCTGTTTCCCGGATTGATCTGCGTGGTCGTTTGCAGATACAGCGTGCCGCCCAGCTCGCGCGTCTTGGTGCTGAGAATGCCTTCCGTGACGGTGCGTTCCAAACCGAGCGGACTGCCGATGGCGAAGACGTGTTCGCCGACCGCGAGCGCATCGGCGTTGCCGAGCGGCACGCGCTTGAACTTGGGCGCGTCCTTGTCCTCGATTTTCAACAACGTGAGATCCTGGAATTTGTTCATGGCCACGATGCGCACCTGCTTGTAGGACTTCACCTCCAACTGGCCGTTACGCTGGTGGTAAACCTCCACGGAAATCTGCGTCTCGCCTTCGATGACGTGGAAGTTGGTCATGAGAAAACCGTCCTCGTTGATGAAAAATCCCGAGCCAAGCCCGCCGGGCGTGCGCACTTGCACGACCGCTTCGCCGAGCTGGTTGACGAGATCGCGGACGTTGCCTTCCGGCGCGGATTTGTCGCCGGCGGAATAAAATCCGGCGGCGGTGATGAGGCTGGGTTTGGGAGCAGAAGTGTCAACCGTTGCCGGCGCAGTCGGGTGAACAAGGGAACTCACGGCGGCGGTTTTCAAAATCGCGGAAATCTGGCTGCGCGGAATGGACAGCACCGTGAAGCCCAGATCCACGATCACGAGGTCGCGTTTTTCCGCGAGCACTTTCCCGGTGACGGCGGTCTTGTCCTTGAGCTGGATGGTTTCGGCCTGGCTGACGAACGCAGCACCAGCGGCCACGATTAGCAGGCAAAAAGGCATTTTCGACATGGCGGGAAACTAAACGCACCACCGCACTTTGACAAGCGCCCATCCCGTAGTGGCACGGGCGTCCCGCCCGTGTGTTTCTGCCGCAGCCAAAGCAGGCACCCACCGCAACGCACGGGCGGGACGCCCGTGCCACTACGCCCGCGTCCGAATTTGACTTGCCAAACAAAGTCGCGCGCAGGCATTTTCTGACATGGCAGCGACCAAAGACACCAACAGTTTAGACTCCAACTTCTACCAGCCGGCGGGCGCATTTTTCCCGGCCTTCAACCACACCGGCCTGACGTTCGACGACCTCACGCTCGCGACGCTGTACTCCGAGATCCTCCCGCGCGACACGCAGCTCGACACGCAGCTCGCCGACGGGCTGCGCCTGAACATCCCGATCATCTCCTCGGACATGGACACCGTGACCGAATCGCGCATGGCCATCGCCATGGCGCTCAACGGCGGCCTCGGCCTGATCCACTACAACATGCCCGAGCGGCAGCAGCTCTCCGAAGTCAGCCGCGTGAAACACCATGTCCACGGCCTGTTGCAGGAGCCGATCAAGGTCGCGCCGGAACTGTTCATTGGCGACGTATTGAAAATGATGGAGGAGCGGAAATTTTCTTTCAGCACGTTTCCCGTCGTGGATGCGACCGGCAAGCTGCTCGGACTTTTGTCAGGCCATGTGGTCAAGCCGCGTTACGCCAAACGCCAGATCGCCGAGGCGCTCACGCCGCGCGCGCAGGTGCAGACGATCAACCGCAAAGAGCTGGGCAAGGATCCCATCGCCCGCGCCGACAAGTTTTTCACCGAGCATCCCGGCATCCACAAACTGCTGGTCGTGGACGACAAGGATCATCTCCACGGCCTGTTCACGATGAGCGACGTGGAGCGCATCACAGCGGAACGCAACGCGCAGTTCAAACCCGCCCGCGACGCGCAGCACCGCCTGATCTGCGGCGCGGCGGTTTCGGCCACGCGCAATGCGTTTGGCGAACTGGATCGCGAACGGATTCTCTCGCACGTCGGCGGGCTTCACGAGCGCGGCCTGGACGTGGTGGCGGTTTCCACCGCGCACGGCCACACCAAGGGCGTGGGCGACACCGTCGAAATGTTGCGCGATGCGTTTCCAAAACTGCCGATCATCGCCGGCAACGTTACCAGCGCGGCGGGCGTGGAATTCCTCGCCGACCGCGGCGCGGACATGATCAAGGTCGGGCAGGGACCGGGTTCGATTTGCACCACGCGCATCGTGGCGGGCGTCGGCATTCCGCAAATGACCGCGCTCTACCTCGCCTCGCGCGCGGCGGCCAAGAAAAAAGTTTCCATCCTCGCCGACGGCGGCATCACCAAGTCCGGCGACATTGTCAAAGCATTGACGCTCGCGCAGGCCGTGATCTGCGGCGGCCTGCTCGCGGGTTGCGCGGAAGCGCCGGGCGAAGTGATGGAAATCGGCGGCAAGCTCTACAAACAATATCGCGGCATGGGCAGTCTCGCGGCGATGAAATCCGGTTCCGCCGCGCGCTACGGCCACTCGGCGCACGCCACGCAAAAGGTCGCGCCCGAGGGCGTGGAAGCGTTGAAGGAAGTCGCTGGTTCAGCGGATCGCGTGCTGGCGCAGCTCATCGGCGGCATCCAGAGCGGCATGGGTTATCTCGGTGCCGCGAACCTGGCGAAGCTGCGCGAGAAAGCGCGCTATATCCGCGTCAGCCCCGCTGGCCAGCGCGAAGCCGCACCGCATGACGTGGTGGAGTTGAAGACGGGGAGTTGAAAATTCCAAATGGCCAAAAACTTTTCCAGCTTCAGCAAGGCGCTGCTCAAGGCCAAGACCGAAGAGGAAGTCAAACACGCCTACGCCGCGCATTTCGAGTTGGATTACGACACGGAGTTTCGCCACGACCTGTATTCGCCGGAGGTTTTCTTTGAATTCAAATTCTCCCGCAACCTGGAAAAGCGTGACGCTCGCGCCGCCGTGCTGGCGCAGGTCATGTATTACGTCCGGCGGCTGCGGCTCGGCTACGCGGACAAGATTGTCCCGCCGGTGATTTGCATCGCCGATTCGGATCAGGCCTTCTTCACCGATACCCATCGCTGGAAAAAATTCTACGGCAACGACACCAAGTATGACTGGGAACTCGCGCCCAGCCAGCCGGACGAAAAGCTGGTGGCCGACCTCGTCGCGGCGGCGGAGACGGAAGCGATCAAGGTGTTCGAGATTCTCGACGAAGCGGAATACGAGCAGTTTTCGGAACATCTGACCCTGCATCGCACCAAACAGGCGGAGTTTGATTTCCGCGTCAAGAAGCTCATCACCGAAGACAACTTCGAGGAGGTTTTCGACTACTGGAACAAGTGTTTCGGTGACGCGGTTCGCAACGGCAGCAAGTCCTCCCGCTATTTTCTGTGCGACATCCAGCAAGGCCGTTCGATTTATGACCGTGAGGAAAACAAAGTGGTTTTCCTGATCGGCCCGGAGGAAAAGCGCGCCAAGAAAATCCTGCCCAAGGAATACGAATGGTTCTGGTCGAACTACGAGAAAGTCACCGACGCCACGGCCGCGCGCAACATTCTCGCGAAGGTGGACCGGCTCACGGACGATCCCATCCGCCGTTTCACCGGCGAGTTTTTCACGCCCGTGGCCTTCGCGCGTAAGGCGCACAGCTATCTCGAACGCGTCATCGGCCCGAAGTGGTGGACGAAGGGTTATCGCCTCTGGGACATGGCGGCGGGCACGGGCAACCTCGAATGGTTTCTCCCGGCAGACGCCTATCCCAGCATTTATCTTTCGACCCTGGGCGCCGAGGATGTGCAGCACTGCAAGCGCGTGTTCCCCGGCGCGACGGTGTTTCAATACGATTACCTCAATGATGATGTCGAAAGTGTTTTCGACGACCAATCGCTGTTTGACCGTGGCTGCAAGAAACCTGCGAACCTGCTGCGGGATCTCTATGACCCAAAAATCAAGTGGATCATCTTCATCAATCCGCCGTTCGCCACGTCGCAGAAAGCCGGCTACTCCGGCGAGAGCAAGCAGAGCGTGAGCGACACGAAGATCCGCCCGCTGATGCACGCGCAAGGGCTGGGGGAAGTTTCGCGCGAACTGTTCGCGCAATTTTTGTTTCGCATCCGGCAGGAGTTCGCGGGCAAGGAAGCGCATCTCGGTTTGTTTTCCACGCTCAAATACGTCAATTCGAACAACGACCAGAAATTTCGCGACCAGGTTTTCCAATTTGGTTTTGAGGATGGCTTCGTATTCTCGTCCGCAAATTTTTCTGGCACGCAGGCGGCCAATCCGTTTCCCATCGGCTTCCTGGTCTGGGATTTGAGGAAGCGAAAAATGCTGGAAGACCAGAAGCTGGAAGTGACCGTGCTGGACGACGACACGAGCAAGCTTGGTCGCAAGCTGCTTGTCTCAGAACATCGCGACCGCTTTTTGAGCAAGTGGATTGACCGACCGGAGGCCACGGAGATTTTCCCGCCGCTCGG
>JAYWBR010000171.1:0-5902 GCA_043781315.1 Verrucomicrobiota bacterium
CTTTTTGATTTTGCGCGGGCGCCGGTGAAATTCTTGGCGCGATTTTTTCCGTTGTCCTCGTCGTCGTTCGCGAATTGCCTTTGTTTCGAGGGACGAGGACGAGCTGATAGCCTCATTCACTTCTAAGCAGATCTCCGGTCTTTCCCCGCCGATTTGCTTCTTCCGTTGCCGCGCCGGCTTGTTTAGATTCCACCGACATGTTTCGTCTGCAAAAATATCTCTGGCTGCTGCTGTTCGCGATGGCCGGATTCGTTCCCGCCGGAGCCGCAAGTACGGCGGAGAAACGCTCCTTCAAAGTCGCGGCGGAGGCCTTCAACCTGGAATCCTGGGCGTACGCGGAAACCAATTTTGCGTTGTTCCTGCAAAAGTATCCGGTATCGGAACGGGCACCGGAGGCGGTTTTGCTGGAGGCCCAGGCACGGTTTTATCTGCGGCAATATGACGGTGCGCTGACGTTGCTGGCGGTGCATCGGGAGCAGGCGGGCGGTTGGGCGGATCAGTTTGATCTTTGGACGGGCGAGGCGCAGTTCGCCGCCGGACGGCTGGCGGTGGCGGCCGAAACATTTGCGCATCTGGCGGAACAATTTCCCAACTCGACGAATCTTTTCCGCGCCACGCTCCGTGAGGCGGAAGCCCGGGCACGGTTGTCGCAGTGGGCGCGGGTGATCAGTCTGCTGCAAAATCCAGGCGGTGCATTCCAGCAGGAGATCAAAGCGGGAACGGTGAGCGAGCTGGCGGCGGCCGGGTATTTGATCCTGGGCGAGGCACAGTTTGCGCAGCGTGATTTCACGGGTGCGCAGCGGTCGCTCGAGTGGCTGGCTCCCCGCGAACTGAGTCCTCCGGCAGCCTGGCGGCGCAGCCATTTGCAATGCCGCGTGCAACAGGCCGAAGGCGATTTTCCGGCGGCGCTCGCCAGTGCCGAGGAATCGGTGAAGCTGGCACATGCCGCCAAGGAGGCGCTCTTCCTGTCCGAAAGCATTGCGTTGCAGGCCGACATTTTGGAACGGTCCGGCAGATTGGCGGAGGCGGCCAAGGTGTTGAAAAGCAATCTGGCACCCGACGTGCCGACGGATCGCCAGCGGACGGCAATGTTGAAGATCGCGGAACTGAGCCTGAAGCTGGATAAGATCGCCGAGGCCGCGCAGACGCTGGAAAAGTTTTTGAGCCAACAGAAGAACACTGCGGCCAACGACACAGCCTGGCTCACGCTGGGCGAACTGCGGCTGAAACAGTTCGTCGCGGATCCGGCTGACACGAACCGGCTGGCCGAGGCAGAGGGATGTTTCGGCAAACTGCTGCAAGCGTTTCCCGGAAGTGCGCTGGCGGGCAAGGCGTGGCTGGACACGGGCTGGTGCTGGTGGCTGCGGGGTCGTTATGCGGAAGGTCGGGATGCTTTTCAAAAGGCTGCCGGACGGCTGCCGGTTTCCGAGGATCAGGCGATGGCGCGGTTCAAGTGGGCGGACAGTCAGTTCGCGCTTCAGGATTTTTCGGGGGCACTCACCAACTATGAGTGGCTGGTGGAGAATTATTCCGGCGCGGCGGACATCAAAGAACGGTTGCTGGAGCCTGCGTTGTATCAATCCGTGCGGGCCGCGCTGGCGGCGGGCGATCTGGCGGCGGCGACCAATGCTCTCGGAAAAATTCTGACGTGGTATCCGCAGGGTTTTGCCGGTGACCGCAGCCTGCTGCTGACCGGGCAGGGATTCAGCCGGAAGAAAGATCCGACGCGGGCGCGGGAATTGTTTGCGCGGTTTGAGGAGATGTATCCGACGAATGCGCTGGCGGCCGAGGTGCGGCTGGCGGTGGCGCGGAGTTTCGAGCGGGAAAACAACTGGGACGCGGCGATCACGAATTACGACGGGTGGCTCGGCAGCTTCACCAATCATCCGGAGCAGCCGGCGGTGGAGTTCAACCGGGCGTGGGATCATTATCGGGCGGGCCGCGACACCAATGCGTTCGATTTGTTCACCAATTTCGTCGCGCAATTTCCCGCGCATCCGCTGGCGCTCCAGGCGCAGTGGTGGATCGGCGATTATTTTTTCCGGCAGAGCCGGTTCGTGGACGCCGAGGGGAATTACCGGCTGGTGTTCCTGAGCACCAACTGGCCGCCGTCGGAGTTGACGTATCAGGCGCAGATGATGGCGGGGCGGGCGGCGTTGGCGCGCTACAAATACACGGATGCGACGAATTATTTTTCCCAACTGGCGGTCAATACGAACTGTCCACGGGCGCTGCAGTTCGAGGCCACGTTTGCCTGCGGCGATGCGCTCATGTCGCGGACGGACACCGACGCCACTAATCGTCCGGCGGATCTCCGGGAGGCCATTGACTGGTTCAGTTCCATCGCGCAAAAATTTCCAACGAACGCGCTGGCTCCGGCCGCCTGGGGACGCATCGGCGACTGTTACAAGGATCTGGCTGCGTTTGACACGAATCATTTTTATGAGCTGGCCGCGAACGCCTATCACCAGGTGCTGAACCTGCCGCAGGCTTCGGTGGCGGCGCGCAGTCAGGCCAAGGTGGGCCTGGGGATTCTGGCGGAAAAAGAGGGGCAAACCCTGGAGGGTGACGCACAGGCGGACCGGCTCCGGCAGGCGCTGGCGGATTATCTGGATGTGGTGCTGGGCAAAGACCTGGGCGAGGGCGAGCAGCGGGATTTGTTCTGGGTCAAGGAAGCCGGCTTGAAGGCGTTTCGCCTGTCGGCGGAGGATCTGCGCGACTGGCCGCAGGCTTTGAACCTCTGCACCAATCTGGCCGAGGCGGTGCCGCAGTTGCGTCCGCTGTTCGAGGCCAAGGCCGCCAAGCTGAACGAGCATCTGGCCAACCCCAAGCCCGAGCCGGCAAGTTTGACACGCTGAGGTTCCGCAGGTAGTTTCAACTCGAAAATAATTTCAATGGACACGAACATCATCAACGAACCGGTCATCGCCATAACGGAAAACGCGGCGGCGGAAATCAAATCCATGGCGGAGAATCCTGAAAATCAAGGGAAGCTGCTGCGCGTGTACGTCGAGCAGGGGGGCTGTTCCGGGATGCAGTATTCCATGGTCTTCGACGAAAAACGGCCCGAGGATCTGGCGGTGGAAATGCATGGCGTGGCGGTGTTGGTGGATCCGTTCAGCGCGAAATATCTGCGCGGCACCGTGGTGGATTTCAGCGAGGCGCTGACGGGCGGTGGTTTCAAGCTCAACAATCCGAACGCCAAACAGAGCTGCGGTTGCGGCAAATCATTTGAAGCGTGACGGCTGCAAAGCTAGTCAGGCAATAATAACGTTCCGTGCGATGCGGAACGTTTTTTTATGCACGCACGGGGTTCCAACGGCCGCAGAATCAATGCACGATTCGCATGTTCTGCACGGGTGGCGGCCGGGTCAGGCCGGGGAAGATGGAGTCATCTTTTTGGGACGTGTAAACGCGGGCGATTTCAGCGGCGGAAAGCGGGCGGTTCCAAATCGCCAGATCGCTCAGGGCGCCGAGGTAATTGTTTCCACCCCAGCCGCCGCCGAAGCCTAGCCCCCGGCTGCCGCTGAAATCTTCAATCTGGCCGCAGGGCACTTCGGCTTGCAGGCTGCCATCGAGGTAGATTTTTGTGGCGATGCCTTCATAGACAAAAACCAGGTGATGCCATTCGCCGATGGTGACGTTGACATTTTGCGGATGCAGGCTTCCGTAGGCCGCCAAGTCCGGCGAGGTGGCATTGTCGCAAAAGACGCGGGCGAGGTTGGTGGTGGGAGTGGCGGTCGGCCCGACGCCGCAAAAGACCAGCGAACCGACGTCCACGATCACTTCGATGTTGGTCGGCTGGTGGTCCGGCTTGAACCAATACGAGACCGTGAACGGACGCGCGAGTTGGGTGCTGCGTGCAAGGTACGGGTGGTAGGCCAGCGGAAAGTCGCCGAGGAGCTGGCCGATGTTCGGCAGGGCGAAGGTGGGATTTTTTACCGGGTTGGTATTTTGGAAGTGCAGCGCTTTCTGTCCGGGGCGGTGGCCGGGGGAGCCTGGAGTCAGATAATTTTGCGCGGAGCCGGAAACCGCAATGTGGTGGCCGTTGCCGGACGAGTCGGTCAAGGTCGCCGCCGAATTTTCCCCGAGCCGCCAATAACCGGTCAACCCCGTGAGGTAGTATGATGGACTCGTCTCGTTCAGGCCGCTCTGCACGGTGATCAGCGTGTGCCGGGGATCCTGAGTGCGGTTGGTGGAATCGTAAAAACCGACGATGTACTCACCGACGTCGGTCACCGTGGGCGTCCAGGAAAAATTTCCGAATCCATCCAGGACATTGGTGGCGGGCAGGCCGGTCACCATGCCGGGAGCTGCGCCATTGATCAACGGAGCCGGAAAAGAAATGGTCGTGCCCGGCACCACCACGGGCCGGGGCAGGGTGCGATCCAGCACATACGGATAAACTTCCATGATCGTTCCGTCGTTGTGGTGATTGTTCGCCAGCGTGATGGGCGGGGGCTTGGTCGGATCGAGAATGTCCGCCTGCTGGTCGAAGAAAGTGATCGGTGGGCCTTCCCATTGAGACCAGCGGATCGGTGCGTGGGTTAAGCCGAACAAGCTGTTGTTTTCAAAGTCCGCGCTGCCGGACAGGCTGGCGATGCCGATGGAGCCGACCAGCGGGTTGGTCGGGGTAAGGCGGTCGTTGTATTGAAAGATGTTGCTTTGAATGATGGCGAGGTTGATCGGCGCGCGCAGCGGTTCGTGCAGAATGACGCCCATGCGCCAGCCGTAATCGCTGGGGCCGCTGCCGCCGCCGGCCGGCGTGGTGTAATAGTGCGGATCCAGTTCCACCAGGTTTCCCTCGAACCTCAGGCTCTGCGCGGCACCCGTGCCGAAATTCAAACCGCCGATGACGTCGCGAAAATGATTGTTGCGTACCAGCACGTCGTTCAAATCGAACGTGTCGTTGTAGTAACCGCTCTGGACATGGACGATGAAATTGTCCTCGATGATTCCGTTTTTACAGCCGCCCAGGGTGATGCCGTGCGAGGCCCGTTCCGTGAAGGAGTTGGTATAGGGGTTCAGCGGAAGTGCCTGATCATACATCGCTCCGTTCACGTAATTGTTTCGAATGACCACGTTGACCATGTACAGCGCGTTGCTGTGGGTGTCGCGGCCACCGCCTTGGTAGCCGATCATCAACGGTGTGTAGCTGTTGATGCTTTGCGGGGCGATGACTTCGCAATCCTCGATGTGAAAATTAAAAATGTTGCCGGCCCCCGCGTTGTAACCCGTCATGCCGCCGGGTTCGAGGCCGTGGACGCGCGAACCAAAACCCTTGACGCGCAGCCGGCGCAATTGCGTGTTGTTGCCCGCCAAAGTGACGCCGGTGCGAACCCAGCTGCTGGTTTTGTTTCCGCCCTCGTGCATGTTGGCGTCCACGGTGAGGTCGGAAATTTCCGTGTTGTCATAGACGCCCAACCCCGCGCCGCCGTAATTGCCGATCACGTGGGCAAAGGCGTTGGTGTTTCCTCCGACCAGCTTCAAAATGGTGGCGTCCTTGCCCGCGCCTTTGATGCGCGTCCCGGCGGTGGGACTCCAGGACAAACTGGTGGGCCGTCCGCCGAAGTCGCCGTGGGTTTCGTAGGTGCCGGGACCAATATGCAAATACAAAACCTCGGTGAGATTCATCGGCTGCGGTTCCGTGTCAAACGCCCCCGGCACCGCCCGGTAGCTTGAATAATTGGTCGCCAACGTGCGCATCAAGGTGTCGAAGGCGACCTCATTGGCTCCGGCCGCGACAATGTACGGATTCAACTGGGAACCCAGCGGAGCTGTGGCGCTGTAAGGCGTGGGCCGCTGTTGCCGAATCCAAATTTCCTTGATCAGCGGCACATCGAGCGGGCTTTTGGCGAAGACGATGCCGTCGCTGAACGCCTTTGACCACATGCCGTCGCCG
>JAYWBR010000172.1:0-5878 GCA_043781315.1 Verrucomicrobiota bacterium
CTTGCGCCCGCCGCCAACGACGCTGGGATTGCCACTGCCACCCACGACATTGGGGAGGTAATCTTTTTGAATCAGCAGCAGGGCTTCGCCATTGGTGACGGCCAGCCGCAGTTTCCAACTCGGGGTGTTGCTGGGAATCTGCACGCGATAGTAGGCCGCTTCGCGCGGAACCAGCGCACCGTTGGCCACCACGCCGCCGGTGAAGGCAAGATCGGCAATGGGAATGGCCATCCCATTGGTGATACCCCGGCTGACCAAAGTATAGCTCATGGGCGTGGCCACGCCGTTGTCCTTTACGCCCACATAGTAGGTGCCCGCCTGGAGGGGATTGCCCATGCCCATCGCCAGCAGCTTGCCGTAGTAGTTCGCAGTACCGGTATTGTTGTAGTAGTAGCTGCCCCAGTCGTAGGCCGCCCCCCAACTATAACCACTGGGCCAGGTGGTGTAACTCCAGGGATAATACCAGTAGTTGCCGTTGTAGTCATGGATGCCTAGATCGAACGGCAGCCGGTCGCGGCAGATGGTGAGGTAAGGATCGCCGCTGGTGATGTTAGTCAGGCGCAAGTCCCAGCCGAAAGTATTGGTCGGGACGTTGAAGATGAAATACTGAAACTTGCCGGGCGGCTGGTTGGAGATGGATTGGAACGAGCCGCCGCCGTCGAAACTCATGGGCGTGGCGGTCAATTCCTGGCCGGTCAACACAAAGCTTCCGAGCGCGCCGGTCGGCATGTACACGCCGATGTACCAGATGTCCGCCTGATGACCGGGACGTTGCAGGAAGCCGCCGGTGCCGGAGTAATCCACATAGGCCTGGGCCGTACTGCCGCTGCAGTCCGCCGTGCAACTGCGACGGTTCCACCGGCTCGGCACGGCGTTGCGGCGGATCGCGATTTCAGTCCCCGCCAGGTGATTGGAAAGTTCCAAGTCCCAGCCATAAGTGCCAAGCTGCTCCGCCACGTTGGCCACCCGATAAAACCGCCAGCCTGCGCGGGCCGGGACATCGTTGGTGATCTGGAAAATGTAATGCACGTCGGTGATGGTCGGCTGGCCGTTGGTCAACGTGCAGGTGAAGGACGGCGCGCCATAGACCGTGATATAGTAAGTGCCGTCGCTCAACACCGGCGGAACCATCGTGATGCTGTCACCCACGCTGCCGGTCAGTTCGGAGAAGGCGTCGTTGACGTATTCATTGGGCACGTTGTTGAGACGCACGGCGATGTTGGGGTCGCCGCTCGAAGGCGACTGGTTGACCTGCCAGGCGATTTGCTGGATCGGCACCTGGACACGGTAAGTGATGTAGCCATAGGTGGTGGCCGTCACATTAGTGGAGACGTTGAAGGTCAGGTCGGTGACAGGTTGCTGGCGCGAGTCGAGGGTGAAGTTGAGTCCGGGATTGCCAATGACACCGACAATGTATTGGTTGCCGATGCCAAGATAGTTCGGCACCAGCAGCATTTGCCCCGGCCCGCTCCAGTCGTAGAAGCCGCAGCCCGCGCAGGAATATTGGATGGGTGCTTTCGAACTGCTGACCATCATCGTGTTGTTGAGTCCGCTCAAGTTGAGCCGCCACGCGAGCGTGCCGGGAGAGATGGTGGTTTTGAAAAACCTCATGCCTTCGGGGCCGATGGTGGCACTGGCACCGCTGCTGGAGTCGGCGGCGAGCGCGGGCAACTGCTGCACATAAGCCTCGCCGGTGACCAGGGTCCATTGCGCGCCGGGTGTAGCGTGGACGGTGATGTACCAGTCCTGGTTCACCGCCCAATGCGCGTTTTGACCGAGCACGAAGCCATCCGAACCGACGCGCGTCGAGGCGTAGTAGTAAACATTGGTATGGGCTGGGGAATAGTAATTGAGATAGGCGTCCGCCTCGCCGCTGATCACCTTCAACGCCGTGCGCCACGCGCCGTTGGCGGTGTTGAGCGTGGTGATCTTGAAGAAGTAATCCCCGCCGGACGCACTCAGGTTGGTGAATACCTGCGTGCCTTGATCAGCGGTGCCAGGATCCCAGACCAAGGTGTTCAGCCAACCTAGTTCCGTGGTGAGGGTATAAATGCAATTCGTCGCCGGGCCAGCCGGCAGATAGACGCCGATGAAGTAAGTGTTCGAGGTGGCCAGCGTGCTGTCGAGCGCGATGGTGTCCACCGGCTGCCCGGAACTCAGGTAGTCATAGACGCCCGCCGTTGGAATCGCCCCGCGACGAATGTATAACTCCGCCCCGGCGTTGGTGGTGCTGAGGACAATCCGCCAGCCGGGTAGATTGGTCGGCACATCTACCTGAAAATAATGGAAGGCACCCAGGCCCGTGCCATTGGTCAGAGTTCCGGTGGTAGTAAAGGCCAGCGGCTTTAGGACGGGATAGGCACCCGACCGGAGGTCCGTGCGGTTGGTGGTCAGTTGCACCGTGAAGCCGTGCGTGGTGGAAGCCGGCGGCGTGGTGACGCGCAAGCCATAGTTGGTGGGCGCAACGAATTCCGGGAGTTGCAGATTGATCTGGTTGGTCACGCCGTTGAGCCGGGAAATGAAATCGTAGTCGGTGTCCGTCGGCGCGCGGCCAATCGCCAGACGCAGATACGAGTACGTGCCGGGGGCATTGCTGATGACGAGGGAAAGGTTCGTGGCGCTGGCGTTGTTGGTGAAGGTGAAATTGGTCGCCGCGCCGGGAAGGTTGGTGCCCACGAAAGTCTGGGCGGCCAGAGGAACTGTGAGCAGGAACCAGACGGACAGCGGGAGGAAGCAGGCACCAAGAGGATTAAATATAGTTTTCATAACCTGTGAAACGATTGGACACCCGGTTTGGCGTTTGTTCAAGGAAAATATTAACCACCCCGCCTTCGTAACATTTGGCCGTCAATCAAACCGGGAGTGAACCCTTTCACTGCCGCGCCGTCGGCGAACTGGCGGGGTGCGAACTCAACTGCCTCACGCCGCTCCAAACGTAGATCAGTCCCGATGCGCCGGTGCAGATCGCCGCGCCCAGCGCCCATCCGAAAAACCAGCGCGCCTCCAGCAGCCGATCCCATTTGAGCAGGACCCACGCGACGCAGATGATTTGCAGCAGCGTGGCCGCCTTGCCCAGCCAGGTGGGCTGTACCACCACTTTGCCCACGGTCATTTGGATGACCACCATGCCGATCAGGATGACCAGGTCGCGGCCGAGGATCGTGCCGGTGAGCCAGAGCGGGATGCTGCCCAGGTGCGGGTTGTCCAGGCTGAACAGGATCACGCCCGACACGAGCAGCAGCTTGTCGGCGAGCGGATCGAGGATCGCGCCCAGTTCGCTGCGCTGGTTGTAGTGACGCGCAATGTAGCCGTCCACGCCGTCACAAATCGCCGCGACGCCGAACGCCAGCATGGCGCAAAACCGGTGCGTCTCATTGCCGGTCTTCATGTAGTAGAGCACTTCCACCACGAAGAAGGGAATGAGGAGGATGCGGAAGATGGTGACTTTGTTCGCGGTGGTCATGGACTGATTCAATGCGGATGGGATAGCGCAAGCCGCCGCGCCCGCAAAGAAAAATCCCGGCGGCATTTTCCGCTTCAGCCCCCGGAGAACCCGCCGACTAACACCATGAGAGATGATAAAATTATGAAAACGATCAAGACCCTCGGCCTGTTTACCCTCGTCGGCGCGCTCCTGTCCGGCTGCGCCTCCACCCCGTCCGCCGGCCATGCGGCCCGCCATTTTCACGAAGCGAAAACGGCCAATGCGGTGTTGCAGTTCTCCAGTTGGGACTATACTTTCCTGACCCAGCCGCGGTACGACGACAACGGATTTTTGCTGCCGGTGGCCCGGGGCAAAGTCGGCGAAGTGTTGAACCAGATGAACGTGCAGAAACGCGATCTGGCGGTGGTGGTGCTGGGGTGGAACTACAACCCCGAGCAACTCGCGAAATTAGTCGCGGACTGGAAAACGATTTTGGGCGGCTGCGGCTTTCAACGCGTGGTGCTGATCAAATCGAGCGGCAGCAAACAAATTAACGGTTCCCTGGTCATTGACGACTCGACCTTCTCCGGCGGCAGCACGCCCAGCATCACGCAGCTCTAAACCGGAGCCGGCGCGGACACTGACTTCGCGTCCGCCGCTGGAGCGGATGCTGAAAATCCACCAGGCACTCCTGCCCGACAAATATCCCAACTGCACCCAGCTCGCCCGCGACCTCGAAGTCAGCACCAAGACCATCCAGCGGGATCTCGATTTCATGCGCGACCGGCTGGAGCTGCCGATTGCCTACGACGGCGCCAGGTTCGGTTATCACTACACCGGGGAAGTCACCGCCTTCCCGACTATGCAGATCACCGAGGGCGAACTCTTCGCCCTGATCGTCGCGGAAAAGGCCTTGCAGCAATATCGCGGCACCACCTTCGAAAAGCCCCTGCTCAGCGCGCTCAAGAAAATGGAGCAGTCACTGCCCGACACGATCTCGCTCAACCTGCCCGACCTCGAACAGACCATTTCCTTCCGCACGCGCGCCGAGCAGATTCTCAACCTGGAAATTTTTGACACGCTCGCCAAGGCCGCCGCGCAGCGGCAGCAACTGGAACTCACCTATCGCAAGCCGGGCCGTCAGGAAAGCGAGCAGCGCATCATTGATCCCTACCACCTCGCCAACATCAATGGCGAATGGTACCTCTTCGGCTTCGACCAGCTCCGTCAGGACATCCGCACCTTCGCCCCGGCGCGGATTCAATCCGTGAAGGCGACCGGCAAAACCTTTGACCGTCCACAAAAGTTCTCCCTCGAAAAAAGATTGCGCGACAGCTTCGGCGTCCACTCCGGTGCCGAGCAGCATGAGGTTGTCATCCGTTTCAATGCCGGCGTCGCCGATTACGTGCGCGAAAAAAAATGGCACGAGTCGCAAGAGCTGCGCGAACTCAAAGGTGGCGGCGTGGAACTGCGCTTGAAACTTTCGAGCCTCCAGGAAATCCAGCGCTGGGTGTTGAGCTGGGGCGGGGACGCCAAAGTCCTCGCGCCGCGCGAACTCGCCGCCGCCGTGCGGCAGGCCGCCGAAGCCATCCTCCGCGCCTGACCCGGCCACGCGCAAACTTCTGCTGGCGGATTGCCGGTGGCCGGGTATAGTTTCGGCGTCCCATTTTGGCAGAGTAAATTTGTGTTATGGCCCGGCTTGAGCGCAGTTGTTTGGACTTTCTTTCCGCGCGTCGTTTCGTTTCACCCCGATCGAGACTCGGCTTCACTTTGATCGAGCTCCTCGTGGTCGTGGCCATCATTGCGATTCTCGCCGCCCTCCTGCTGCCCGCTTTGTCACAGGCCAGGCAACGCGCCTGGACCATTTCCTGCCTGAACAATCTCAAGCAACTGCAAATCTGCTGGCAGCAATATTCCGGCGACAACCACGACGTGATGGTGCCAAATAACTTCGTTTATTTTTTCGATGTCGGCGGCACCAACGGTTCAACCCTGGGGGAGGACAAACAAACCTGGTGCCGCTCACTGGCCCAACTGGACACCGAGCCGGTGAACGAAAGCACCTCGCTGCTCTGGCAGTACAACCAGCACGCCGCCATCTATCATTGTCCGGCCGATCATTCCACCGTCCTGGATCATCCGGACCTGGTGCGCAACCGCAGCTACAACATGGGCAACAGCATCAACTGCTGGGCCGACAACCATTTCAGGAAATGGACGGAGATCAAAGCGCCGGTGGAATTGTTCGTCTTTCTGGACACGGATGAGAACGCCATCTGGGATTCCACCTTCGGCGTCCTGCCGCTCGAATCCTTCTATCAAGACTACTGGTTGGATGTTCCCGCCGACCGGCACCAGCGCGGCGCCACCGTTTCCTTCGCCGACGGCCACGCGGAACGCTGGAAATGGCGTCACGCCAAAAACAACACCCCCATCGCCAGTCACGTCGTTGAT
>JAYWBR010000173.1:0-5872 GCA_043781315.1 Verrucomicrobiota bacterium
GCGCGCACGGAGTGACGCGCCCTACCGGGAAATTCTGGCTGCTCCTGCTGCTCCTGCTATCCACCATCAACTCTCAACTATCCACCGCCCACGCCCAAAGCTACTCCATAGACTGGCACACCATTGACGGCGGTGGCGGCACAAGCACCGGCAGCGTCTATTCCATCAGCGGCACCATCGGCCAGCCGGACGCGGGCAAAATGTCCGGCGGCAACTTCACCGTGGACGGCGGGTTCTGGGGAATCATCGCCGCCGTGCAAACGCCCGGCGCGCCGTTGCTCACCATCGCGCCCGCCACCCCAGGCAACGCCACCATTTCGTGGACGCCCAACACGCCGGGTTTTGTCCTGCAAGAAACGTTGAATTTGTCACCGACCAACTGGGTGAATTCTTCAAGTGGCGCAACCAATCCCATCGTCGTGCCTGCCTCGGTACCGACGAAGTTTTATCGGTTGTTCAAGCCGTAGTGTCGCTTGAAGTTGAGAGCGGCTTGAGTTTGAGCCTCCTCACGTCGGCTGCTACGGGGATTTCGCAAACGTCTCCGCCAAGGCCACGGCTTTGAGCATCGCTTTGGACTTGTTCACCGTTTCCTGAAATTCCGCTTCGGGTTCGGAGTCGTTCACCCGTCGGCGTACGCTCGCTTCACATTCCGCGAGCAGGCCATCCTTTTGCAGGAGGCTGTCGAAGTCTGAACCAATGTGCGCTTTCTTCACGCGGCGATTGGGCGGGAGTGAAGCCTTTCTTGTCGCGTCACTGGTCGAACCTGGTTCGCCTCCACGGTGACGACCTCGGCGGTGTGGCCGTCGAGCGTGAAGAATTCCACTTCGTAGGCTTTGCCATCCTCATAGACGTGGACCACCGTGCCCACGTCGCCGGCCACAAGTCCGTGGGCCGGGAGCAACGCCGTCAGAACGACTCGATTGTGCTCTTTGATCATGGAGGTTGTGCTTCCTGAAAAGCCGCCGTCCAGCGCGGCGCGGCTCACGCAGCGACCACCGGCTCGTTCCGCAATACCAGCAATTCGTCGCGACGCAATTCGGCGAGCGCGATGGTCCGTCCGTTGGCGTCGAGGAATTCCACCTCGAAAGCATCCGGTGAATGGACTTCGACAACCGTGCCGACCTGACCGGAAACAAGCCCGGCTTCGGGCTTGTCTTCAAGGACGGCCACGACATCCAGCAGTTTGATCGGCGTGTTCTGCACGGAAATTTTATATCACGAAACAGGTGATCAAGCGAGGGAAATCCTCGTTCGGGCGAATGTTCCAGACGCTCCGGATGGACGTGGTCTTCTCGCCCCGTTTCAAATCAAAGACGACCACGTAACGCTGGCCGTGTTCTGTTCTTGGGCCAAGTCTGCAATCCAATTCTCTCGCCACGCGGAGCAATTCGTCGCGCAGCCATTCGGCATCGTTGCGCGTTAGTCCGAGCGCCGAGGCGAAGACGCGGGCCTTGTGTTTGCCTTTCGAGTGGATTAGGTCGAGCGCGTAATCGCGCAGCTTCGCCATGTCCACGAAAGCTTTTTCTCCGTTGGGAACTTTCACACGATGAAAGTTTGAGCCTCGTTACCTCGGCTGCTACGGAGTTTTCGCAAACGTCTCCGCCAGCGCCACGGCTTTGAGCATGGCTTTGCTCTTGTTCACCGTTTCCTGAAACTCACTTTCCGGCTCGGAATCATTCACCCAGCCGCCGCCCGCCTGCACATAAGCTTTGCCGTCCTTGATGAGCGCGGTGCGGATGGTGATGCAGCAATCCAGATTGCCGTTGAAGGAAAAATAACCCACGCAGCCGCCGTAGGTTCCGCGCGTCGTTCCTTCGAGTTGGGAAATAATCTGCATCGCGCGAATCTTCGGTGCGCCGCTCAACGTGCCTGCTGGAAACGTCGCGCGCATCAAATCGTACGGCGTCCGCGCGGCGGAAAGTTTCCCTTCCACCTGCGACACGATGTGCATCACGTGGCTGTAACGCTCGATGATCATCAGGTCGCGCACCTGCACGCTGCCGTAATCGCACACGCGGCCCAGATCGTTCCGCGCGAGATCCACGAGCATGACGTGTTCGGCGCGTTCCTTGGGGTCGGCGAGCAGTTCTTTTTCGAGCGCGACGTCTTCCGCCGGCGTCTGACCGCGCGGCCGGGTGCCGGCGATGGGGCGGAGTTCAATTTTTCCTTCCTCGCAGCGGACGTGGATTTCCGGCGACGCCCCGACGAGCGCGAAGCCGTTCAACTCCAGCAGAAACATGTACGGCGAGGGATTGATCGAGCGGGTGGCGCGGTAAATGTCCAGCGGCGACGCCTTGACCGGGGTGGAGAAACGCTGCGAGCCGACCACCTGGATGATGTCGCCGGCGGTGATGAATTTTTTGGCGGCCAGCACGTTTTCAAAAAACTTTTCCTTCGTGACGTTGGACTTGAAGGGCATGGCCGGCACGTCGCGCGGCACGCTGACGGGATGATGTTCGCTCGGCTGCTCCAGCAGCGAGACGAGCCGTTCGATTTCGCCGACGGCATTTTCGTAGGCTTCGGCGGGGCTGGCGGAATCTTCGAGGATGGCGTTGACCAAGACGGTGATCGTCTGCGCGACGCGGTCGAAAATTAAAAGCTGGTCGGCCACGAGGAAGTACATCGTGGGCGTGCCCAGTTCATCCAGCGGCGGACGCGGCACGATGGGTTCGACGTCGTGGATGAATTCGTAACCGATGAAGCCGACCGCGCCACCGGTGAAGCGCGGCAGTCCGGGCACCGTCACGGCGCGGTATTTTTTCATCACGCGCTCGATGACTTCGAGGCCGTCCTTCACGCAGTTCTCGCACGGTTCCTTGCCGGGCGCGGGAATGCCGAACTTCTCCACGACCTTGCCGTTTTCAATGACCTCAATGCGGTTGCCGGTCTGCTTGATGATCGCGCGCGGGTTGCAGCCGACGAACGAGTAGCGGCCGATGTGCTCGCCGCCCTCGACGGATTCAAAGAGGAACGATTCGCCCTGGCCGCGAATCTTGCGGTAGGCGGACAGCGGCGTCTCGATGTCCGCGAGCAGGCGGCGCGTGACGGGAATCAGATTCCCTTGCTCGGCCAGTTTCAAAAATTCGTCCAGGTTCGGTGAATGCATTCAGTTCAAAAGGTGAAATTCAAAATTAAAAATGCCGCGGCGGGCGGTGGTCATCATTTTGCATT
Organism: Verrucomicrobiota bacterium; assembly: GCA_043781315.1. Lineage (GTDB taxonomy): Bacteria > Verrucomicrobiota > Verrucomicrobiia > Limisphaerales > CAIQOK01 > CAIQOK01. The sequence goes on from JAYWBR010000173.1 coordinate 3,172, forward strand.
TTTAATTTTCAACTTTTAATTCCACAGTTTCTTCGCGCTCCATCTTCGGCGAAATCACGCCGTTGGCAAACGGGAATTGCGGTGTTCCCATCCGTCGAGGGGCGGAGCGGCGAATCCGCCAAAACGCCAGCAAGGTGTAAAACGCCACGGCGGCCGAGTAAACCACGATGCCGATCCCGATCGCCGAGGGGATCAGCAGTTGGTCGCAAAAATAAATGATGGCCACACCCACGGCCGCGACGGGCAGGGTGTTTCCCGCCAGCCCCACCAAATAATCCCCGACGCGTGCTTGCACGATTCGGTCAATGTGCCAGTCGCGATAATCCTCCTCGCCCATTGAGCGCATGAGCCAGGCAGATTGAAAATTCCGCGCCGCCACCAGCAGGCTTGTGGTGCTGATGGCGATGGCGACCACGGGATCGCGCGCCACCACGAAGCAGATCACCACGTTCAAAACCGCGCCGCCGCGCCAGCCGAGTTTCTTGGCGATGGGATTGCCCTCCAGCACGAGATTCGGCGTGGCGAACCAGGTGCTGAGAAAATCCATCCCGCGCGCAAACGCGACGAGCGTCAGCAGCAGCCAATAATCATGGCTGGCAAAGGGAAGCAAGTCATCCATGGATTTTTAACCGCAGAGAACGCAAAGAGCACAAAGAAGCGGAAAGAGTTTTTGTCTCTGCGATCGCTGCGTGCTTGGCGGTTGAATCTTGCGGCTCATTTCTTCTTGTACATCTCTTCCGGCTTGAGCAGTTGCGCTTCGGTTTCCCTGAACGTCTCGCCCGCACCCTCGATGGAACGGAAGAAGCACGACTTGTAACCCTCGTGACACGCCGGGCCGTTTTGCTCTACTTGAATCAGCAGGCAATCGCCATCGCAGTCGAAGGCCACGTCCTTGACGGTCTGGGTGTTGCCGCTTTCCTCGCCCTTCATCCAGAATTTCTTGCGCGAGCGGCTCCAGAAATGCGTCTTGCCCGTGGCGATGGTGGATTCGAGCGACGCGCGGTTCATCCAAGCCATCATCACGACGCGGCCAGTTTTCTGTTCCTGGATGATCGCGGGGATCAACCCGTTCGCGTCAAATTTCAATTGGTCATAAAAGCTCATGCAATGTCCGGCATTGCACACGAAGACGGCGGGAGGTTAAAGCGCAATTTTTATGCGGGCGTGTTCGCCGGACAATTTTCCAGTTGGAAAAGGCCGCAAAAAAACCGGTTCTGCATTCAAGCAGAACCGACCGATGAAAATACGCCTGCTAGCCTTGCTGGCGACGAAGGCGCAGCAACAGGCCGAAGCCGAGGCCCAGCAGGGACAACGCAGCGGGTTCCGGAACCGAGACAAAGCCGATTTGTCCGGCGTAGTTCTGCGGGGTGTTGACTGCGTTGCCGCCGCCAGCCCAGGTGCGGGAGTTGACGCCATCCGTCGGCAGAGCCGAGTAGGGGCCGCTGCCTTGGCCGAAAAAGTTGATGGTGCCGCCGGCTGGGAACAGAAAATTGTCCGGGATGATGTAGTCCGGGGCCGGCCCGCCTGCGGCTTGAAGCCCCGCTGTGCCGAACAGCAGCGCTTGATTGGCGGTGTTGCCGGACAGACTATTGCCGGGGATGGTGAAGTTGTGTGTCTGGGTGGCACCCACGTTGACAACACTGATGTTCTGGCCGTTAACGAAGACCTGGCCGCCGAAGGCAGTGGACAACTCGATAAACTGCAACGTTCCGCCGGAGTCCGTGTAAACCTCGCGGATGCTCCAGAGGTGGAAGGATGCCTGCGCCGATGGGGTGAGCATCACGGCGGCAAGCCCCATGATGCAGCCACCAATCAGACGGCGCACCGGCCGGCCGGGGGTTTTTCCAAAAGTTTGCGGAAGCATTTTTGTCTTCATAAGAATTGAATGGTTAGTTGCCTTTATTTGGAGAACAAATCGATTAGTAATCTCTTGCCGCTGTTTGGCAAGCATTTTTTTCGCGACAGTATTTTTTCGCCCAGACGCTGGCAAACCCAATTTGGAATTTATCCAGATACGGTTTCCGGGTAGGAAGAATGATCCGGCAACTTGTTCCCGGCCACTGAAAATAGTTGTGGGGGACGGCGCGTCCGCACCAACGGCACGCTCCGGCTCCTGCACCTCGCGGCTTCCGAAGATGCTTCGGGCGCGTCCGGCTGGGACACATTGCTCGCCGACCACGGCAAGTTGATGCACCTCTTTTTGCTGCACGGCCCGGACTTCCACGCCTTCGCCCATCTGCATCCGGTGCGGCGCGACGCGCAAAATTTTGAAAACGTCCTCCCGCCATTGCCCGGCGGCGACTACCAGCTTTACGCCGAAGTCACCCATGAAAACGGCCTGAGCCAGACGCTCGTGGCGAACGTTTCGCTGCCCGAAGTGGTCGGTGGCGCACCCCAGCTCCCAGGCGGCTCGAACATGTTGAACGAGGTCTTCTGCCAGTCCGTCGCCATCCCCGCTGGCAACGCGCCGCCGCCGTTCGCTTTGGACGCGGACGATTCCTGGCACATCGGCGCGGCGTCGGCATTGCCAGCCGCGCGTGTGAGAGCCAGCCGCTTGATGGGCGGCGGCAGCATGGTTTTCCAAAACACCGGTGAGTTGATTGAAAACCGCGAGACTTCCCTGCACTTCGCCGCGTTCACGGCGGACGGTTCGCCGATGGGTCTGCAACCGTACATGGGCATGTTGGGTCACGCCGTGGTA
>JAYWBR010000174.1:0-5872 GCA_043781315.1 Verrucomicrobiota bacterium
CTGCGAACCGACCTGATAAATCTTTTTAGTCTTCTTGACGACGTCATGCACCTGGAACGCCTCGCCGAGATAGCGCGTCATGGGTTTTTCGCAATAGACGTGCTTGCCGGATTCCATCGCATCAATGGAAATCTGCGCGTGCATCGGGTCGTGCGTGGCGATGACGACGGCGTCAATGTCCTTTCGCTCCATCAATTTCCGGTGGTCAGAAAACACATCCGCGTCCGTCAATTCCGCCGTGGCCTTGGCCCAATCGCGGCGCTTGTTGAAGAGGTCGCACGCGCCCCGCACCACGGTGTTGTTGGCTTGGGCGGCGTTGTGGATGCCCTGCAAGTGATCCTTGCCGATGCCGTAGCCAACGCCGACGACGGCCACGCGGATGCGGTCATTCGCGCCGACCACGCTGCCCGGCGACGGCGCCTGGTTCTGGCCATAGACGGGGGTTTTGAAAATGTTTCCCACCGCGACCGCCGCGGCGAGGGTGGAGGTCTGCTTGATGAACTCCCGGCGCGTGCCGGCGGGGTTGGAGGAAGGGGTGGGCGTTTGGTTATTCATGGAATGCGATTTGGTGTTTGTTGGTTTGGACGGTGGAGCGCACAGGCGGATTCACAGAAATTTCTTTCTGCGGCGGGGAGTGAATGGAAACGATTGATCCATTGACGTGGCATGATTTTGTTCCGCTGCTGTTCGCGGTAAAGCAAACATGAGTAATGGACGGAAGCCAGAAAAAATTTACATGACGGCGGATGTGTCCCGATTGTTTTTCGAGCTAAACGGTATCAACTTTTGCAAAATGCTGACGGCAAGCGGGCCGCTCAATGACAAATAAAAAAGGCCGGCAACGAGCCGGCCTTGGGTGATCCGATGGGCGGAGAAATTTACGCCGCCGCTTCTTCCTCGGCTTCGAGGAAGCCTTGCAGATGGCGGACGCGGGTCGGATGCCGCAGCTTGCGCAATGCCTTGGCTTCGATCTGGCGGATGCGTTCGCGGGTGACGTTGTACATCTTGCCGATTTCTTCGAGCGTGCGTTCGTAGCCGTCCGACAGGCCGAAACGCATTTCGAGAATCTTCCGTTCGCGTTCCGTCAGCGTCGTCAGCACGTCGCCGAGTTTTTCCTTCAGCAAACTGTAGCTGGTCACGTCGGAGGGGTTTTCCGCCGACTTGTCTTCAATGAAATCGCCGACGCTCACGTCGCCTTCGTCGCCAACGGGCGCGTGCAACGAGATCGGTTGTTGCGCCATCTTGAGCAGCGAATTGATGCGCGAGACGGGCATGTGCATCTCGTCGGCCAGTTCTTCGGGCGTGGGTTCGCGGCCCAACTCCTGCGTGAGCTGCTTCTGCGCGCGCCACAGCTTGTTCATGATTTCAATCATGTGCACCGGGATGCGGATCGTACGGGCCTGATCCGCGATGGACCGGGTGATGGCCTGGCGGATCCACCAGATGGCGTAAGTGGAGAACTTGTAGCCGCGACGATATTCGAACTTCTCGACGCCTTTCATCAGGCCGATGTTGCCTTCCTGAATCAGATCGAGGAACGACTGGCCGCGGTTGGTGTATTTCTTGGCGACGGAAACAACGAGCCGCAAATTCGCCTCGGCCATGTGGGTTTTGGCGGACTGGGCGCGGTCGGCGGCGCGTTTCAATTCGGTGAAGGCCTTGTAAAAATCTTCGCGCGGCATGCGGACGAAGAGTTCCAGCGTGGCGATCTTCTCACGTTCGGATTCGATCTCGGCCGCGCGGGCGGTGGATTTGTGGAGCGCCTCGAGTTCGGTGATGCGGCGCACGCTGGCCTGGAATTTCTCGTGGACGTTGCCGGCCACGACGATCATTTCCTCGACGACCTTCTGTTTGTAGAAAAATTTCAGGAACATGGCCTGAAGTTTTTTATCGAGCTTGAGAAACTCCTTCTGCGCCTTGTCGCGGCGGTTTTTGGTGGAGAGCTTCTGCCAGGAGAGAAACTTGGCATCCACCTTGGCGTCGGCCTGGCGGATTTTTTTGATCAGCAAGCGCAGGTTCTTGAGGTGCTTGTCGCGGTTGAGCACCTGCTTGTCCACGATGACGCGGTCGAAGCGCTCCTTGGGCGGCTCGGACAAAAGTTTTTCGGCGATGGCGATGTGCTCCTTGGCCGCGAAGCCGAGGCTGTACACGATGCGCTTCATGTCAATTTCCGCATCCTCGATTTTTTTGCAGATCTCGACTTCCTGTTCGCGGGTGAGCAGGGGCACCTTGCCCATCTGGTTCATGTACATCCGCACCGGGTCGTCGAGGATTTCGAGGCGGGCGTCGTCGTCCGGCTCGGGCTCGGCGGCGGCGGGCTTGGCGCGTTCCACTTCGGCCTGGTCCACGATCTCGATGTCGAGGGTGCGGAGCTTGGTGTAAAGCTCGTCGAGATCGTCAGGACTGAGATTGTCGGGGAGAACGTCGTTGATGTCGTCGTAGGTGACGTAGCCGTTTTCCTGCGACAGATGCAGCAGGGTTTTGACAACCTCCGTCAGATCCACGGCGGACTGGGTCGTCATGGCAACATTTTGTTCCGCTTTGACGGCCGGCTTGGCCGGCGCCTTGAGGGCAGCCGCATTTTTTTTCTGCTTGTCGGCAACGACGGGGGCCGGAACCGCGGCCGGAGCCTGGGGCGCGTGGGCGATGGACTTGGAGGAAATGATAAAACGCCGCCGCAAGGGCCGTGCTTTTTCAATGGCTGCCGGCGGTTTGGCGGCCGGGCCTTTTTTGGTTTCAATACGGGACGCTTTGGTGACTTTCTTTTTCAGCATATGTTGTCGGTTGCACGCGGCTAGGTCCGGTTCAAATCTGCAAATAAATCGGTGGCACAGTGAGTGTGCGCTGGCAACGAAGTCCGCCGCCCGGACGAGGGGACGGCCACGGATGAACTTGGCGTCACAGCATTGTTACCAAACGACCGATGCAGGCAAAGACACAGCCCTGCGGCGATGAACCGCATTTTTGCATCGGGTTAAACCGGGCAAGCCTGGCCATCAGACTCCAACATACGCGGCGGTTTGTTGCAAGTTATTTCTTTGACAAAAACCGGGTGTTCGCCGCCAACGGCGGGGTTTCCCGATTTTTTGAAGCGGCCTGGGCGGGGTTATTTTCGTTTCTGATTGTCCACGGTGAGAAAGAGGGTGCCGCCGTCCCGCCAGACCCGCAGCAGCACATGCCGGCCTTGGGCTTGCTTGCTTAACTCCACGGCCTCATCGGCATTGCGGACAGGGTGGCGGTTGATTTCCAGGATCACGTCGCCCTGCTTGAGTTCGGCTTTGGCCGAGTTGGAATCCTCGTCCACGCTCGAAACCAGCGCGCCGGCAACCTCGCGGTCAATGTGGTTTTGCCGCCGCACATCGGGAGTCAGGTCGGTCACTTCCACCCCGTCGAGTGCATCCTGGTTTTGGTTTTTCTCAATGCCGGGCTCAGGGCGACGGCTGCGGGCGGCAAATTGCTCGGGCAATTCTCCCACCGTCACGCTCACTTTTTTCTCCGCCGATTTTTTCCCCGCATCGGTTCGCAGGATGGTGAGGAGCACTTTGGTTCCGGGCGGGGTTTGCGAAATCATCAGCCGCAACTGGCTCCGGTCGGCGATACTCTTGCCGTCCACTTCGCGGATGACATCGCCGCTTTTCAAACCGGCCTGGCCGGCGGGGGTGTCCGCATTGACTTGCGTCACCATCGCCCCGCTGTGGTCGGGCAGGTTAAATTCCTCCGCCAGTTCGTCCGTGATCTCCGGCTGCAAAATCACGCCGAGATAGCCGCGGGTGAGCTTGCCCGTCTTGACCAGCCGCTCCAGAACGTTGCGCGCCAGGTTCGCGGGCACGGCAAAGCCGATCCCTTGAAAACCGCCGCTCTGACTAAAGATCAGCGTGTTGATGCCGACCAGCCGGCCCAGTGAGTCCACCAGCGCGCCGCCGGAATTGCCTTGATTGATGGCGGCGTCGGTCTGGATGAAATTTTCGTATTCATTGATGCCCAACGCCCGTCGGCTGAGTCCGCTGACGATGCCTTTGGTGACCGTCTGGCCGACGCCGTAGGGATTGCCGATGGCGAGCACCACATCGCCGACTTCGAGTTTGTCGCTGTCGGCGAAGGTGATGGCCGGCAAATCTTTCGCGTCCACCTTGAGCACCGCCACGTCCGTGCTGGCATCGGCACCAATAACTTTGGCCGTGAATTCCTTGCCCCCGTCGGTGAGCGCGACTTTCACTCCATCCGTATCCGCACCTTCAATGACATGGTTCGCCGTGAGGATGTATCCGTCGGCAGAAACGATCACCCCGGAGCCGAGTCCTTTTTCTTGCGGGAGTCGCTGGCGGCGGTTGGCGGGATTGTTGTTGCTGCCGTCGTCGCCAAAAAACTGGCGGAACATGGGATCGTCCAACAGCGGATGCCGCCGGGGCAGGTTCAAGGTGCGCGTGGAATAAATGTTGACCACGCTCGGCGCGGCTTTTTTGACGATGGGCGCGTAACTGTTCTCGCTGCGGCCGTCGCGGTTGAGGGCCGAGCCGTCCACGGTGAACCGGGCTTCCGTGGCCGTCTCCAAGGCCCGCACGGAACCGGGGGACAAACAGGCACTGCCAGCCAGCAGCAGGGACAGGCAGCACCAGGTCGAACTGGGGTTGAAATGACGTTTCATAATTTTTGCGACGCACGTACGAACTGTTTTCATCAGTAACCTTTTGGAGTCAAAACCCCGGCGGACGTTCAATATATTCGCCTGCCCTTTCCCGCCGGCTTTAGTTGGAAATAGATGTTGAATCCGGCGCGGGCTGCAATCATAGTGGGCGGCACAACAGCGAACCGCGCAAATCATTTATCGAAACATATGGGAAAACAGCACAACAAAGCCGAAAACAAAACCCGCCGCAAGGCCTACATCAAGCGCAAAAAAGTCGCGCTCAAGGCCAAACTTAAAAAGCCCGCGGCGAAAGCCAAGGCGTAAGTCGGCGTTGCAGCCAGGCGATTCAAGCCGCTCTTTGGGGCGGCTTTTTTTTATTTTCGGTGGTGGGGCGCGTCGCTCTGCGCCGCCGCCCCGGAGTCAGTGACCCGGCGCGCGCGGAGCGACGCGCCCCACCTTGGCCGGTTGCCTCACCAGCTTTTAATAATCATACCTGAGTGGGCCGTTGGAAAAATAGTTGTTGCGCTGCCCAGTCTTTGCACGTAGATATGAAGCCGTCGAAGGTTAATTGCAGCATGTGGCGAGGTTCTTTCCAGTAAGAGTGCCGCAGCAGCAGCTTCCAAAAAGTTCAACTTTCTAACGGTTCGGGTATTTCTCGAAGCCTTCGAATTACAATCAAACGCAGCACCAGCATGAGCAAAGAAAACACAAACGTAAGAAGCGCGAACACCAACGCGAACACCAACGCGAACGCGAACACAAACGGACAGGACGCCGGTTCCGGCTACCTTGAGATCGCCGAAAAAGGCTTCGGTTTCCTCCGCACCGCCCAAAACCATTTCAGCCCCAAGCCGACCGACATCTTCGTCACGCCGGACACCATCAAGCGCAGTTTCCTGCGCGAGGGCAGCCACATTGTCGGCACCACGCAGCCGCCGCATCGCGGCAACAGCCCGCAGCTCAAGACCGTCGAGAAGGTCAACGACATGCTCTTCGCGGACTACACCAAGGCCGTGCGCTTCGAGAACCTCACCAGCATTGATCCGATTGATAAATTCAATCTCGAGACTTCACCCGACCTGCTTGAGACGCGCGTCATTGACCTCGTCACGCCCATCGGTCGCGGCACGCGCGGACTCATCGTCGCGCCGCCGCGCACCGGCAAGACCACGATCCTCAAGCAGATTTGCAACGCCGTCACCAAGAACCATCCCGAGGTTCACGTCATCGTGCTGCTCATTGACG
>JAYWBR010000175.1:0-16889 GCA_043781315.1 Verrucomicrobiota bacterium
CCGGAGGAATTGAAACCGTTGGCGGCGAGCATCGCGCATCATCGGGCGGTGAGCTTGCTCCGCGAGCGGTTTGCCAAAAAGCGCGGCGAGGGCAAGACGGAATCGCTGGACGCGCCGACGAATGAAGGAGAGACGAAGCCTGAGCCAGCATCAGGCGATTCTCCGCTGGCGGATTTGGAGCAGCAGGAACTGGCGCAACGGCTGGGCCAGTCGCTCGCGGAACTCAAGCCGCCGCTGGGTGAAGTCCTCTCAGATTTTTTCCTGCACGGTTTGCGTTACGAGGAGATTGCCAGGAAACGCGGCGTGGCGGTCGGTTCGGTGGGTGTTTATTTAAAGCGCGGGCTGGAAGCGATGCGGCGGATCTGGGGGCGGGAGGAAAATAGTTGAAACAAACGAACGAGCATTTGCGATGAACTCAATGAATGACGAACGCTTTTTTGATCTGGCCATGAAGGTCATCGCCCGCCAGGCCACGGACGCGGAGCGCGCGGAACTGGATGCGCTGCTGGTGCGCGAGCCGGAACGGAGCGCGGAGTTCGCGCGATTGCAGGCGGACGCGCGCTTGACGAAGGACGCGCTGCCGCTCGTGGATGCGACGCAAGCAACCGCAGGCGAACTTCCCGCCTACGCGCGCGGACGCTTACAAACAAAAGTGCGGCAAACGCTCGGCCGACCGGCGGCGGAGAAAGAGCCGGATCGAAGTCTGGCGTGGGGATGGCGCCTGGTGTTCGGTCTGGCGGCGGCGACGGCGGTGGTATTCGTGGTTCCGATGTTTCGTGCGCCGAGTGAGCCGGTGATTCAACTGGCAATGCTGGATACCGCCGGGGCAACGCGCGGTTCGGAGACGAATGAGGTTGTTCTTCTCCAGCAGACGTGGGCGAAGGCGACGATGGACACCATTTCCAAACCGGAACTGCTGCGAGCGTGGGAAACGAACTGGCCGGACAGTCCAAACGTGGTAAAAATTATTTACGATCCTGCCGCCGCCGAAGTGCGGCTGCTTGGGCGATTCAAAACTGAAGAGTTTTCCAAAACCTTTACGGTGGAGAACAGCTTTTCCGCGACGCTCGGACAAGCCAAGGCTTACCTCGTGGAACGAATGAAGCCTTGAACCACCGCCAGAGTATTTGAGTCTCGTTACCTCGTCTCCTACGAAGGGGGAATTTTTTAGCTCTTGGGAGCCGGCTTTACTTTGCTTTTCGCGATCTCGACGGCGAAGACATGCTGCGGGCCGAACATATTGGATTTGAAGATCACCCACTTGCCATCCGGCGTGATAAACGAGTTTGGTTCCACGCCGCCGTCGCCGGTCACGTAATTGTGCTTCGACATGTTGACGAGCCGTTCGCGCGTCACGCCGCCGAACCAGCGCGGGCGAAACAGATTGATCCACATGCCGTCCTTCGCGAAGGCCACCTGCCCGGGATCGCCGCCGTCACCGGAAAATAATTTTCCATCCCACGACACGTTGTAATGCACCGACCACCAGTCGCGCTCCAATGGGTGGCGCGTTTCCTTCCCGGTCTTCACGTTCACACCGGCAATCCAGAATTGCCGGCTGCGCGGCGTCTGCAAATCGAAGTAAATTTTTTTGCCGTCGTGGCTCCAGAACTCGTGCCCGGCGATTTCCATGTCCATCGTGCGCTGATGCCGCAGGCGCTGGTCGCTACCGTCGGTGCGGATCGTCCAGACGCGATCCACCTCGTGCCACGTTCCTTCGTGGCAATAGAGCAGCAGGCTCGGATCGGTCGGGGAAAACTGAAGGTGGTTCAACCACGCGTATTGATAGCCGTTCGTCACCGATTCGCCGGTCTTGATGTTCGTGAAAACAAAGGCCATGCAACGCTGGCTGGTCAGGCGGCGCGACAGGCCGTCCTCCTTTTTTGCGGCGCGTTCCTCTTCCGCAGTCAGTGGAATGTTCGCCTTGAGTTTGTCCGCAAACATCCGCGCGCGTTGCGGCAACATTTTTTTGGGTGGCGGCGGCTGGACTTTCCCGGAAGGATCGTCCGCGTTGATCGTGCGGACAACGAAGGTCTCGTCACAGTTGATCGCCGCAAATCTTCCTTTGATGATTTCGCGCACGGCGTGCGTGTCAATGTTCGCGGCGCACAACGTGTCGTTCCGGTAAAAATAAACGTCCCGGGTTTTCCGCGCCGTCGCCAGCGGACTGAGATTGGAAACAACGATGTCAACTTGCGGCGGCCCCTGGCCGAGCGACTGGAGATTCACGGCGGCGATCCCGGCCGGGGCGTCAAAAATAAATTTGTCCCCCTCCGGCGTAAAACTGTTCTGGTGAAAATACAGGCTCGCACTGTCCGGTTCGGGCGAAAGCCGGAGGATGCGATGGCCGGTGTCTGCGTCTATCCCATCGCGCGGCGGCTCCGCAGCAGCGGACGCCCGCAGGACCGCCGCGCACCAAGCCAGCACGAGCAGGAAGGATTGGCGAGACGATTGATGTGGCATAAATGAATTGAGTGCTGACGAGCCAGACGCCGTCAAGCTTTCCTCGGTTTCAACCTCGGGATGAAATCAGCATCGCCAGTTTTTGCATTCGACACGGGGCCGTCGGGCATTTTATTTTGTGCGGCAATGAACTTCTCCATGAAAACTCTCACGCTGCCCGCGTTCGCCGCCATTTTGATCGCCACCGCCGGCTGCCACACACCCACGCAGCCCGGTTGTTTCAGCAAATGGCCCGCCGGCACGTCGCCGCAGGAAGTCGGCAAACGCGTCGCGGAAAACTTTCTCGCCCGCCCGCTGGAATACACCGAAGGCAAACACGAGTTCGTCATCTACCCCGAGGTCTGCGCGTGGTACGGCTCGCTGACCGTGGCGGATTTGACCAAGGACGCCGCGCTCCAGGCGAAGTTGATCAAAAAATTCGCCCCGCTTCTCACGACCGACGCCAAGAGGATTGCCACCAACGCCCATGTGGATTACCGCGTCTTCGGCGCGCTGCCGCTGGAAATTTATCTACTGACCAAGGACGCCCAGTATCTTGCCCTCGGCCAGCAGCTCGCCGACAAGCAGTGGGAAAACCCCACGCCGGACGGCGTCACGCGCGAAGCCCGCTACTGGGTGGACGACATCTACATGATCTCCGCCGTGCAGGTGCAGGCGTATCGTGCGACGGGAAATAAAATCTACCTCGACCACGCCGCACTGACGGCGGTCACGTATCTCGACAAGCTGCAACAGCCCAACGGCCTGTTCTTCCACGCCGCCGACTCGCCGTTTTTCTGGAGCCGCGGCAACGGCTGGTATGCGGCGGGCATGACGGAGATTCTCCGCGAACTTCCGGTCACTCATCCGAACTACGCCCGCGTCATGGCCGGCTACAAGACGATGATGGCGGCGCTGCTGAAATACCAGGGCGCGGACGGTTTGTGGCATCAGCTCATTGATCAGCCCGATGCGTGGTCGGAAACTTCTGGCACCGGCATGTTCGCCTTCGCGCTGGTCACGGGCGTGAAGCGCGGCTGGCTCGATGCGAAAACCTACGGCCCCGCCGCGCGCAAAGCATGGCTTGGACTCGTCGCGCATCTCGACCAAGACGCCAACGTGAAAGACGTGTGCATGGGCACCAACAAGGCGTTTCAGGAAGTCGGCGCGGATCACGACACGCAGTTGAAATTTTATCTCGCCCGCGCCCGCAAGACCGGCGACCTGCACGGGCAGTCGCCGATTTTGTGGACGGCCTCGGCGCTGCTGCGCTAGCCGCCGCAAGGCGGCGCAATCAGTTTCCGACTGGTGTCTTGTTTGAAATAAATGCTCAAAGCCATCACCCATCTTTTCTCCCTCGCCTTTGGCCAGCAGGCGGGCAATGGAAATGTTTTTCACGCCACCGACAAATGCCCCGAGTGCGGCACGCCGTTGATGCAACACGCGGACACGAACTGGCTTTGCCCCAACCTCGACTGCTCGGCACAGCTTCGCGCGCGGCTCGAGCATTGGTGTTCGGCCGGCGCGCTGGACATCGCGGGCGGTGACGCGGCCTTGGTGGCGCAACTGATCGGCCACGGCCTTGCCCGCGATGCGGCGGAACTTTACCGGATCAAGATCGCCGAACTCGCGGCGTTGCCAGGAATGGATAAACTTTCCGCACAAACTTTTTCCGACGCCCTGACCGCCAGTCAAAAGCGCGCGGCGTGGCGGGCGCTGTACGGCTTGGACATTCCCAACGTCACCCCGGACGAAGCGAAGTCGTTGTGCCGTCATTTTGCCTCGGTGGACAACATCTTCGCTGCCAGCGTCGAGCGGCTGATGAAGGCGGAGGGCGTGAGCGCAGCCGCCGCCCGCAGCCTTGTCCACTGGCACAGCGACAGCGTGAACCGCAAGCTCGTCAAGCGACTGTTCAAGGCCGGCGTGAATTTCAAATCCGATCTCTACGCGACCGCGTGAGCTTTGGGATTTACGTGTAACAAAATCGCCCTAACCTTCGTCCATGCCCGTGTCTCTCGTTACCACGAAAAAAATCCTGCTGCTCGGCCTGGTCTTCGTTGGAACCGCCACCGCTTTTGCAATCGCCACGAATCCCCCGCCCCGCTTCAACGTGCTGTTCCTCATCTCCGACGATCTGCGGGCCGAAATCAGTTGCTACGGCGGCCTGGCGAAGACGCCGAATCTGGACAAGCTCGCCACGACCGGTGTGCGCTTTGACCGGGCGTACGCACAATACCCGCTCTGCAATCCCTCGCGCGTGTCCATGCTTACCAGCCGCCGGCCGACGGAGACCGGCGTGCTCGGCAACCGCACCTGGTTTGGAGATCTGCACCCGGAGTTCATCAGCCTGCCGCGTTATTTCAAGGAGCATGGCTACGTCACGGCGCGCTCGGGGAAAATTTTTCACGACGGCATTGACGACACGGACGCCTGGGTGGACGGCGGCGATGCGCGTTGGCTGGCGGGCAGCGGCAGTGAAACGAATGCGGCGAAAAAAACCCGGCTCGCCACAGAACGGCATCCCGCCCGCGTGGTGGCCATCGGCCAGCCCAACAAAGTGGTGAAGTCCGAGGAACCGGTGCCCGAAGGCGAACTGCGCAATGCCGACACGGGCCAAAGCGAAAAGCGCTCGGACAGTTGGATCGTGCTGGCCGGCGATGGTGAGACGGATCACGACTATCACGTTGCGGACAAAGCCATCGCGCAGCTTGGAAAATTCAAGGATCAGCCGTTTTTTCTCGCGGTGGGTTTCGCGAAACCGCACAGCCCGCCCTCCGCACCGCAGAAATTTTACGACTGGTATGATCTGGCGAAGATTCCGTTGCCGCCCAATTTCGCGCCGCGCCCGACGGTGCCGGAAGGTTTTCCCAAACTTTCCATCCGTCCGAAAAATGCGGATCTGTTCATCGGCCGCGATGCCACGCCCGACGCGGCGAAGGAAATGATCCGCGCGTATCTCGCGTCCACTTCCTACATGGACGCCAACGCGGGCCGCGTGCTGGCCGAACTGGATCGCCTAAATTTGCGAACCAACACCATCATCGTGTTCTGGGGCGACCACGGGTACCAGCTCGGCGAGCGGGGCAAGTGGTCGAAGGCCGGCTCGCTGTTCGAGCAGGGCACCCGCGTGCCGTTCCTCGTCTGCGCGCCGGGCGCAAAAGGCAACGGCCAGGCGAGTCCGCGCGTGGTGGAGTCGCTCGATTTTTATCCGACACTCGCGGAACTCTGCGGCCTGCCGGTGCCGAAGGAACTGGAAGGCCGCAGTCTCGTGCCGTTGTTGAACCGGCCCGCCGCCGCGTGGAATCATCCGGCCTTCACCGTCTGGAGCGAAAACGGCCGGACGCTGCACGGCGTGACGGTGCGCAACGAGCGCTGGCGTTACGCGGAGTTCATGGATGGCAGCGCGCTGCTGACGGATCTGGACCACGATCCCATGGAATTGAAAAACGTGGCCGAGGATCTAAAGAATGCCGCCGTGCGCGCCGAGCTTGCGCAGCTTGTGAAAAATTATTGGGCGGGTTTCAAGCCGGGGAACTGACTGACAAAAAGCCGACCCTCTTTGGGAATTGAAACCTTAAACCCTTGCGCCACGCGCGGAATTTCTCTACTGCTTACGGCGCATTTACGGTTCAACCCATTAACCTGTTAACGAAATTATGTCCCTACTCGCCGGCAAACTTGGAATCGTCTTCGGGGTCGCCAACAAACGCTCCATCGCCTGGGCCATCGCACAGGCCTGGCACAAGGCCGGCGCAAAACTGGCCTTCACGTATCAAGGCGAGCGGCTCAAGGAAAACGTCGAGGAACTCGCCGGCACCTTCGGCGCGGACACGCTCATCATGCCGTGCGATGTGACGAAGGATGAAGACATCGCCCGCGTGTTTGCGGAGACGGGCGCGAAGTTCGGCAAGCTGCACCTGCTGCTGCACTCGGTCGCCTACGCGCCGAAGGAAGCGCTCGAAGGCGAGTTCGTGAACACCAGCCGCGAAGCGTTCCGCATTGCGCATGATGTGAGCGCCTATTCGCTGGTCGCGCTTTCCCGCGCCGCCGCGCCGCTGATGACGGAGGGCGGGAGCATCGTGGCGATGAGTTATTACGGCGCGGAAAAAGTGGTGCCGCATTACAACGTGATGGGCGTGGCCAAGGCGTCGCTGGAATCGAGCACGCGCTATCTCGCCTACGATTTGGGTCCGAAAAAAATCCGCGTCAACTGCATCAGCGCCGGGCCGATGAACACGCTGGCCGCGCGCGGCATCGCGGGGTTCACGGACATGATGAAGCATTACGAGGCGCACGCGCCGTTGAAGCGGAATGTTTTGCCGGAAGAATTGGGCGCGTCCGGCACATTCCTCGCCAGTGATGGGGCGGCGGCGATCACCGGCCAGGTGCTGTACGTGGACAGCGGTTATCAGATCATGGGGATGTGAGCGCGGCGGGCCGGATCGCTTTCGGCACCGGCCGCCGGCCGGGTCAGAGCCTGTTTGAAAATGTAGCGGCGGGCCTCCGGCCTGCCGTAGAGGGCCGGCATCCTGCCACCCGGATAAAACCGTCCGCCCACCGGAAGCATCCGTGTTTTTAAACGCCTTCCCGACAACCTCACCCTTTCCGCCGGGCTGAAAGCCTCGGCTCTACGTCAGCCAAGATGGCTGACGCCACCTTTTTCAAACAGCCGCTCAGAAGTCGTTCAAAGCTGACCACTGCATGGGCCGTTGCACATGGCGGGCACCTTCGGCAATCCCGATATCATCACGCAACTGGTCTTGCATCTCGAAGCGTTCGGGCGAACGCACGGGCACGACTTCGCTGCTGGTTTCAAATATCCAGACCGGCAAATTTATTTTTTGTCCGGCCGTGATCGGCTGCAAAGACTGAGGGCTTGGATTCATGGAACATCTGCCAAGCTATGAGCGTGCCAACGCTGCGGCGATGCGAATAGCCCTGAAAACAGCCCGTTTCGCGGCCCGCACCGGAAGTTCGCCAGGAAGATTTTACCGGTACCGGAAAAAATTTCCGCCTCAGGCGCCGCGCCGCTTTCATTCTGACTTCAACCAAACCGGCTGCGTGAAGGCGCCGTTGGCGGCAATGTCCCACACCTCGAAGCGCACCCAGGTGCGTCCTTTCAAATCAACCGGAACGAGCAGCGTTTTCGATCCGAAACTTTCCGTGTCGGCCAGGTTAATGCGCTGACGAAAGACTTGCTGGCCGTCACCCGAAATGATTTCGGCAAAGGCTAGCGGAAAAGTCCATTGCAGGCCGACTTCAATCGTGGCCTTGGCCGTGCCCGACAGTTCAAGCGTCGCCCCGCTTTCCTGGCCGGACACGGTGAACCGGGGGATCAGCACTTCGCCCGAGCTGACGAAAAATTTCCCGGCGCGCAAGGTGTCGAGCACGGACGGCCAGCCGTCGGAAAACTTGGGCAGCTTGCCCAGGCGGAGATAGTTGATGTTCATGTGGGCGTAGGTTTCAAAGTTGGTCTCCATCCGAAACGCATCCACCTCGCCGAGCACCTGTTTTTTTCCGCCCCAGTTTTCCATGTCATCCATCACGTCCAACGCGCGCAATCCAAGTCTGGGTTGCGACAGGTCGGCGGGCATGGCTTTCCAGGCGGCACCGAGAAAGTGGTCGGAGTGAAAAAAGTTTTTGTCTTTGTAGTTGTCCGGAAAGCCACGGGAACCCTTGATGCGCGCGTGCGCCGTCCACATCAGGCCACGCTCGCGTTCCATCAGTTGCAGCACATCCTCCGGACTGCCCACATGATACACCGTCCCATAATCCGCCGACGGCTCGGCGAACGGTTTGCCGGCGGGACGATTCAGCACCCAGTAAACAGGCTTGGGAAAAAGTGCCAGCCAGTGGCCGCCGAGTTGCACGTTGGCCTCTTCGCCGGGCAGCAGCAGAAAGTCGTCGTTCGAAAGCCGCGCACATTCGCTGAACATCGCCTTGAGCAGGGGCAGCCGCTGTTCGTCCTTGAGCGAGGGCGCGTTGACATCGAGATGAAATTCCGCCAGGTGCACGATGTCCACGCCGCGCGCTTTGAAAGTCCGGACGAAACCCGGCAGCCCCAGGTCTTGGGGAATCTCGTGGGTGTTCTCCGCGCGCTGGCGCTTCAGCAATTCCTGTGTGTGCTCAATGTGATAGTGGCTCGAAAACGTCAGGTAGCCCGGAAGTTTTGGGTAGCGATCGCCGTGGGTGAAGGCGGAAACTTCTTTCAATGCCTGCGCGCCATCGCCGGAGCTGACGAGATAAAAAACTCCGAGGTGCTGCTCGGTGTGCGGCGGCGCGTTGAACCACGGAAGGTAATGATTAAAGCCGGTGGGCGACTGGCGGATGCCAAACCCCAAACCGGCCGCCGCAGATTGGTAATCTTTGCCATACCAGACAAATTTCAGGTTCGTGACCTGATCCACCGGATAAAAGTATTGGTGCGGCGCGGGAAAAACGGCCAGCGAACCCGCGGCGCTTTCCGCGACCAGCGCGCGCCCGGCCACGGCCAACGGGATGGCGGGCATCTCGGCATTCAGCTTGATGCGCTGCACAGCGTTGTCGTCATCCTTCCAAACCATCCGCTGCCAGCCGGGCGAATGACCCGCAAGGCCGGTGTCGTAAAGAATGGCACGTCCGTTTTCCGCCGTTGTGACGACTGTCTCCAGGTGAATCAGCGGGCTGTGGCGATAAAAGTTGAGCCGCAGTTCGCCGTGGAACGAACCGGCATGAACCTCGCCGAGGTGAATGGTTATCCGCGCCGCAGCACTGGAAACACGAACGCTGTTCAAATCCAAAACCGCCGGATAGGTCTGATGCGGGCGCGAGTTCGGATCATCAAAGAACGCCACCCAGCCGGCGGGATTTTTCAGATCGCGCTCGCCGACCGTCAGCCACGTCACGGGATTGAGTTGTTGCCCGATGACGCGGGCCGGCTTCCCCGCAGCGGTCACAGAAATTTTTTCAAGGAGCGGTTTCGTGGAATCCAGATTGAGCACCACCCGGCCGGTCTCGGTTCTTGAGATGGGCCATTCAATCGCCAACTGTTGATGCACCTGCTTCACCACGACGCCGGAAGTCTCGCGGTAATCGGTGAAATCCACCCGCAAGTTTTTCACCGCAGAATTCTCTGCGGCCCGCGCGGATATGGCTCCGGCAAAAAAAAGTCCGGTCAACATCAAGGTCAACGATCTCCACGAACGAGGACTCGCAGAACCGAGTGGGCGGGCGGATGTGGACAGGTTCATGATATTAGCAATTCGAGCGACGGACTGGGTTGCACGGCGACGCCGTAAAAATGCACGCACTCGGCCCCGTAAATCAAACCCTCAATTCATTGCCGTCCGAGGGTCAGCACCTGTCGCCGGCCGGTGAACTCAACGGTCTGATGAATGTTTTCCGGCAGCAACACCACCTCGAAGGAACGCGGGCGCGGCGGACCGAGGGTGCGGGTGTCGGTTTCGATGATGAGCCGGTGCGCGCTGTTTTTCCAGGTGAAACTTGTCCAGATTGATTTCCCCGCGAGATATTCGAGGCTCGAACCGTCATCGTCGTAGAGGACGAACTTTCCATCCGCGCCGGCATAAACGCGCAACGTGGTCGGCTGCGCCACGGGTTGAGTCACAAACTGCCGGATCGGATCGAGGGGAATGATCGCTCCGGCCCGGACGTAGATCGGCATCGTGGCCAGATCCACCAGACGCTGGACACTCTGGCCGCCGCCGACTTTTTTTCCCGTCCACCAGTCATACCAATCGCCGGCGGGCAGATAGACACTGCGTTGCGTCGCGCCAAGTTCCACCACGGGCGCGATCAACAAATCGCGGCCCCAGAGATACTCGGTGGATTGTCTCACCGCCTCGCGGTCGGCGGGATAATGCAGCCAGAGCGCCCGCATGAACGGCATTCCGGTATCACGGGCCTCGCGGGCCAGCGTGTAATTGTATGGCAGGAGTTGATACCGCAGATTGAGATACTTGCGGCACACCGGCTCGACGGCGGCGTTGTGCAATCCGGCTTCGGACGGAAATTCTTTTTCCTCGACCGGCCCGGTTGCGCCCGTGTTCCAGCCCCACGGCAAACGCAATTGCCACGTCCGGCCGTGGGAACGAAAAGAAGGGCAGAACGCGGAAAATTGAAACCAGCGCGCGTACAGTTCGCCCGTGAGTTCACGCGTCGGAATGAAACCGCCCGTGTCCGTGCCCCAGTACGGCGACAGGCTCAAGGAAGAGTTCAGCCCCACGGACACTTGCGCGGCGAGCGTGGCCCAGCGCGAATCCACGTCGCCCGACCACACCCAGCCGCCGTAGCGCGCGATGCCCGCGCAGCCATTGCGATGCAGCGACCACGGCCGCACATCGGGCCGGTCGGCGACTGCGGCTTCGTAATACATCCGGTGCCGCGCCAGCCGCGCCGGCACGTTCATCCAATCGCCTTCATCCGGCCACCAGCCATCCACGCCGAGCGCGAACACCGGCTGGTGCCGCACCCAGTAACTGGCGATGTGCGCGTCGTCCACGGTCTCGTCGCGGGCGGGCGGCACGCTGCCGTGCAGTTGGACACGCGGGGGCACGGTGTGGAGCACGACGTGAAAATTCCGTTCATGCGCGCCTTGAATGAAGTCCACCGGCGCTTCACCGAAAACTTTTTGGTTGAACACGAACGAATCGTGATTGGTGTTCCAGCCCGCCGGACAAAAACCGGTGCCGAGATAAATCAAGGCGTCGCAGGGAAGCTGTTTCTGCCGAAAGGTGTCGGCGATGCCCAGCATCTGCGCGCTGCTTTCCAGTGTGCGGTGCGACTGCATGTAGCCCAGTGCCCACTTCGGCGGCAGCACCGCCGGCCCGGTCAGTTGCGCCATCTGACCCATCAGTACGGCGGGATCGCTGGCATCGAATACAAATAAATCAACGGCCGGTGGCGCGTCTGAACGGATGGGCTGAAACACTCCGCGTTCGCCTCTCAAATCAAACTCTCCCGGCGGCGTGTTGAAAAACATCGCCCAGCCTTCCGTGCCGATGAGCAGCGGCACGGCAATCCGCGCGCCCCACTTGCGCGTGTTCTCCGCCTGCCCATTTTTCACGGGGTAAAATCCACCCCGCCGGTCGAACTGCTGACCGCCCTCGCCCAACCCCAGCACCGGCCCGTTGCCGCTGGCAAAGGTGATGGCTCCATTGGTGACGTTGCCTTCCAGCGTTTGCACCAGCCGTCCGTTTTTTCGCAGACAGATTTTCAAAGGGGCGGTCGTCACCTGCGCTCGCCAGTCCCCGAGTTTGATTTCCTTTTGACCTTCCAGCATTGAAAGCTCGATCACTTTGCCGGCGGCTGCGCGAGGCGACAGACCATTAGAATCACTCAGTTCGGGCAGTCCGGGAGCTTCCGTGCCCGGCACGATCCGTATCCGCACAGCGTTGTCATTCCACAAAACCATTTTCAATTGCATCGCTCCGGCGCGACCCACCATCGCCGCCAGAAGCAACCAGACCAGTCGGGTTTTGAAGTTGTTCATTGGGTGACACTCTCTCGCAACCGACCGTAATTGGGAAGATTGACTTGCATTTTTCCGTCCCGGCAAACGACCTGTATTTTGCCGTCCGCCGGCAATGTCGGTCCGAACCGCCGCCCGCCAGAATGAGGTTGGGCTGAGATCACAGCTAAAATCTCACTTTACCACGAGATAAAGTTGCCGTTACTTGCTTCCGGTCGGCCAAAGAGCGCGAAGACTACTATTCGGATATGGAGCAGACGAATATTTTGCTGATGAGTGACAGCGGTGCCACTGGCTTGATGTTGTCTTTGCGAGACATCTGTGGAAGAAATCGCCGCGGCGATTTTACGGTGTCCGAGGAGCTTTTGCCGGCCGGTGGCACCAGCGACTTCAGTTCAATGCTCCTGTGCAACTTCGGCCCCGCCCCGCCCCATCTGGCAATTCTCTGTCTGTCGCAGAATGTCCGTGAGCCGACGGAGTCGTTTTTTGAATTCACGAAAAACAATCGCGGGGAAACACCCGTTCTGCTCGCGTTAGAATCCGCAGAGGAGGAGGAGTTGCTGGCGCTGCTGAGGCTCGGGGCGGTGGATTTCATGTTCGCGCCGTTGCGAGCGCATGAAGTGGGTTCCCCGGCTGCGCCGGTGGCAGCGCCATCCACTATCTCAGCCCGCGGGCCGGCCAGCCGTTCATCCCGGTCAATTGCGGCGCCATCCCGGCCGACCTGGTGGAGAACGAACTCTTCGGCCACGACGCCGACGCGTTCACCGGCGCGACTTCGACGACGCGCGGGTTGATTCATGACGCGGACGGCGGGACGCTTTTCCCCGACGAAATCGATTCACTGCCGTTGCCGACGCAGGTGAAGCTGCTGCGCTTTCTTCAGGACAAAACGTATCGCCCGCTCGGCGCCCGCAAAATGTGCCAGGCGGACAGCGGAATCGTCGAACAATTCCTAAACGTCGCCATCACGACCGACGCGGGTTCGCGGCGCTTGGATCGGGTGCTGGCCGACGAATCAAATCTCGTCCGGATGCAATTGAAGAACGCCGGCACGCCCGACTCGCCCAACGCGCGGCCCGGTGATTCCGCCGCAGCGGAAAACCCGGCTGACCCCGCCGCCGACCCGACCAAGTTCAAAAAATTCGCCGGCGGCCTCAACAGCGCTGCGCTGTCGGCCAAGGCGGATTTGTTCAACCTGCTCTGCATTCCTGCAGACTCGCGCGGCAGTGACACTCCGAAAGAAGTCTATCAAGAGGCGATGATCTATTGCACCAAGCGGCGGGCAATGCTCATTGTGGATCCGCCCGCCGCGTGGGGCGTGAACAAGGAAACCGCCGCCGCCAAAGCCGTCGCCGGATTGAGCGCCCTCGGCCTGACCGACGTCGAAGCACGAAATGCGGCGCTTTATTTTCCGCGCGTCATCCAGTCCGATCCGCAACTCAACGGCCAGCTCGACACCTTCGTTCCCTGCGGCATCGTCGCCGGCGTCATGGCCCGCACTGACACGCAGCGCGGCGTTTGGAAAGCCCCCGCCGGACTCGACGCCTCGCTCAACGGCACCCAAGGTTTGCAGGCGAATCTCAACGACGCTGAAAACGGAATGTTGAATCCACTCGCGATCAACTGCCTGCGCTTTTTCCCGGCGTCTGTCGCCGCCGCCCAATCCACCACCTCGCTCATCCCGCCGCTCGGTAATGACAAATCCAAAGTGCTGACGTTGCATCTGCGTAACCGGATGATTTTTCGTTCCGCCGATGAAGCGGATGCCGTTCAAGCCGCCGACTTTCTTGGCAAGAAACAGGTGGGGAAGCGTTCATGGGGTTCAAGTGCGGGAAAACGCAGTGTGAATTATTCCGAAACCGAGGAGCACAAAATTAAAACCTACAAACTTCGCAAACTTCGCGACCACGAATGCGTTCTTATTCATTGTGAGCGTGGCTTTCGCCGCGTGACGTTGCCGCCGTTGGCAGCCGATGGAGGAATTGCCCAATGGTTTTCCTGGTGGAAACGACTGGTGTGATAAAAAGGCAATGCAAAACAGGTCTAACTTCGTCATACACGATCTTCCGATCCTGCGCCGGACGGGGTCGGATTGCGATGATCGGGAGGCTATTTTACGGCTGGTTCAGGCACCTCCGGTGCTTCGGGCTGGGTTGGGAATCGGCGGAGGCATTGGACTTCACCGCCGACACGGTGTCGGCTCCCGCAAGTTCATCAGGCAGAATGGTGATGACAATGCGGCGGTTCTTGGCTCGTCCCTCGGAGGTTGCATTGTCGGCAAGTCATCGTCCTCATGGGCGAATCACACAGCGGCCAGAAACAAAAGTTCCTGCCCATCGTTCGTAGCGGTAACGGCAAATTTTTCGGCTTCGGTGAATCCGACATTCCCACCTTGGAGAAAATGGAAGGACGTTTTGCGCAGATTCTGCCGCCGAAAGTGGCCACCGGCGAGCATCGCGCGCTTGCCAAGGCCATGCTGAAAATCAAAGGCGTTAATGTCGCAAAACCAGGAGCAGTCGTTCGGCTTTCGCCGCCTCGCAGGTAACACTGTGATGCGGATCGGGCTGCCGTTTGGGGCGAAGCGGTTTGAGCGTTCGGCGCTTCATTAAAAGCGTTTTTCTGGGCGCGGTCCCGGATCAAAAGGCAGATTGAAATATTCAAACACGGCCTTAGTCCGGTCGTAGATCTGCTCTTCAAACATGCCGGCCCGCTCGCACATCAAGTTCATCGGCATGAAATCATGTTTGAGAAAATTCAGCAGGTCGAGCGGTTCGCAGATGACCGCCACCTGCATCGTGTTGATCGACGGCATGCAGCACATGGTCATGGCGCGGAGCGTGTCCACGTCGAGATTGCAGCAATAGAGCCAATACGGCCAGGCGTCATGGAACGCTGAATAAAAATGCCGGATTTCCGGGATCATGTGGATTTCACGCGGATCATTGTCCCAGCCTTCAATGTCGAAGATGAAGTTGTTCAGCAGGTCGCGCAGCGGCTTTCCATCGGGTAGTTTCTCCGGCGCATACAGATTGAGGAAATGGCGGAAGTCGCCGCGCTCAATTTTTGAGCGGCTGAACTGATAGAAGATGGTCTGCCCGGTCATGTTGGAGAAAAATCTAACCGACGCGCCGACAGACGGCGAATCGTTTCAACTCGCAGCCATCGTGCTACTGGCGGCGGATTTTCCGGCGAAAGATTTACACCCCAGTTGCAATTTGCCAGACTCAGCCCTCCAAAAGTATTCATGGATAATTTGCAGGGAGATCATGACGGCCAAGAGATTTTTTTGCGTTAGCCTAGTAACGGGATTACTGGCCATATCGCAAAGGAAGGTTGCACAACTACTGTGGATTTTGACTGGTTTAAGTATTGGCATGACCATCGCGTCACCAAACGTTCAAGCCTATTCCCGCAAATGCGGGATGGCGGTTCGATGAAAAATAGGCAAGACTTTTTACATGTCTAATTTTTTCCGAGCCAGATGTTTTTTTGCCGCCATGCTTATGGCAGTTGGTTTAGTGGTAACTTCAGCCCGCGCTGAAAAACTCGCGCCGATCGCATTGCGCTGCGAATATCGCGTCAATCCGCTCGGCATTGACGAAGTGCAGCCGCGCCTGACGTGGCAGGTTGAATCCAGTGAGCGCGGTGCCCGGCAGACGGCGTATCAGATCCTCGTGGCTTCGAGCGCCGAACAGCTCGCCAGAAATTCCGGCGATCTTTGGGACAGCGGCAGGGTTGCTAGCGACCGGACAGTGAACGTGCCTTATGTCGGTCGGCCGCTCGTGTCACGCGAGCAATGCTTCTGGAAAGTCTGTGTGTGGGATGAGCATGACCGGTCCACATGGAGCAAACCGGCTTTGTGGAGCATGGGCCTGCTTCAGCCGGAAGACTGGCAGGCGCATTACATTTCCTTCCGCGAGACCACGCCGGTCTGGACAAACCCGGAGAAACTTTTTTTGCCGTCCGCGCGCCAGTATCGCAAGGACTTTACCGCCGCCAAAACCGTCCGGCGCGCCACGATTTACTCAACGGCTCTCGGCATTTATGAACTTTACCTGAACGGCCAGCGCGTCGGTGATGCACGGTTCGCGCCGGGCTGGACGGATTATCATCAACGCGCCTATTACAACACTTACGACGTGACACCAATCGTCAAACGTGGTGGCAACGCGCTCGGAGCGTGGGTCGGTGACGGGTGGTATTCTGGCTACATTGGCTTCGGTTTGCTAACCGGTATCGGCACTGAAAAAGTCGGCCGCGCCACCTACGGCAAAACGCCCGCGCTGATGGCGCAACTGGAAATTGAATACGCCGACGGCTCGCGTGAAATCATTCCGACGGACAAATCCTGGAAAGTTACCGGCGATGGCCCGATCCGCGAAGGTGATTTTTTGATGGGAGAAACCTACGACGCGCGCCAGGAAACGACCGGCTGGACTAAACCCGGCTTTGACTCGGCAAAATGGGACGCGGCGATTCTGGCCTCGGAAAATGGCCCTGTGCCGGTGACGTTTTACGAATACGCCAACGGTGAAAAGCCTGGCGACAAGGTGGAAATCAAAGGTCATCCGGTTGATCTCGGTTTTAAACGTCCGGATAAACTTGAAGCGTTTCCGGGTTTGCCGGTGCGTCCGATTGAAGAAATTAAACCGGTCGCCATCACTTCGCCAACGAACGGTGTTTATATTTTCAATCTTGGTCAAAACTTTGCCGGGGTCGTCCGTTTTAAAGTCAAAGGACCGGCAGGAACCGAGGTTCAACTTCGCTATGGCGAAATGCTGTTTCCCGACGGTTGTTTGATGAATGATAATTACCGGAAAGCCCGCGCGACTGATCATTACATTTTGCGCGGTGATAAAAATGGCGAAGAGTGGACGCCGCGCTTCACGTTCCACGGTTTTCAATATGTCGAAGTCACCGGCTATCCGGGGAAGCCCGGCAAAGACGCGATTACCGGCATTGTGCTGCACAGCGACAC
>JAYWBR010000176.1:0-5851 GCA_043781315.1 Verrucomicrobiota bacterium
CGCGGCAGCGGCCAGCGGCCCGTCTCATTGCAGGCCGAGGATCCTGAAACCGGTCTCTCGCTTGATCCACCTGCGAGTCTGCCGTTGCCGGATGAAACCTTGATGAACGCCGAGCAGATTGGCCTTGTCCGCGCATCGCTGGATCAACTGGGCGAACCGTGCCGGGAAATTGTCGAGCTGCGTTACTTCGGCGATTTGAGCTACGAGGAGTTGAGCGCGACGTTGCAGTTGAATCCAAAAACCGTCAGCTCGCGCCTGAGCAAATGCTTGGACCGGCTGGAGCAAATCGCCCGCAAAATCTTTTCCCGGGAAACTCCGGGCGTTTTCCCGTCCAACTCCTGACGACGAATGCAACCGGAACGTAAAATTGAAAGCGCAGTGGCACGGGCGTCCCGCCCGTGCGTTGCCGGCGTTGCGCCCGAGGGCGGCGTTACCGCGAAATACAAAGCCTCGAAACGGACGAGCGAGACGCCCGTGCCACTAATCTGACGCATGCAAACGGAACGTAAAATCGAAAAGCTGCTGCGGGCCTTCGCGAAGAAACGCCGCGACGACGCAGGCGACGCGTTCAAGCTGCATCCCGCCACGCGGCGTTTGTTGCAGGACGCGGCGGCGCGGCAGGCACGGACGCCGACCGAGACCGGTTGGCTCCTCCGATTCCTCGGCGGATTGCGGCCGGGCTGGGTCATGGTGGCTGGATTTGCAATTTTGGTTTTCATGGGCGCAGCCCTGTTGCTGCCGGGCTTGAGCAAGGCCAAGAACCGCGCGCAGATGGCCAGTGCGATGGGAAACTTGAAGCAGATTGGTCAAGCCACGCGGCAGTTCGCAGACGAGAACGAGCAACGGTTGCCAGAGTCGTTGGCCAAAATCGCCCCCGCCATTGGCACCAATCAATTGAATGATCCGGCCAGCGGCGAGCCGTTCGTGTATGTCGCGGGCGGACGAACGGTCGGCAGTCTGCGGTCGGATTCGGTGCTGGCGTATTCGCCGGCGGACAGCAAAAGCCGCGCGGTGCTGTTTGCGGACGGACACGTCGAGGCCGTGAACCGGACGCGCTTTTCTGAAATCACCAACCGCGGCTTGATCCAACTGGCTTCCGCCGATGCGCCCGCACGCCGGGAACTCGCGACCACGCCTGCCGCCGCACCGATGCTGGCCACCAGCGAATACGGCGCGGCCAAGGCCCTGGAGTCGGCCGCCCCGGCCTCGAACTTTCCGCAGTTGGAAAAAAATAAATCCACGGCCGACGACTCGAGGCAGAAAGAAATGACCGGAGCGCCCGCCGCCGGTGCGGTGGCGACGACTGTGCCTGGGGATCGCGAAGCCAAATCGGACCGCGTGGCCACGGCCAGCGGTTTGTTTTTTAACGCGAATGGTGCCGCGACGAATGTCCCGCCGGGCCAGGCGGGCAGCGCGCAGTCATTCGTTTCAAATGCTGGCAACTACGGTTTGCAGCAAGTCTTCAAGAATGCCGCCGCGTCGGCCAAGGTCGCGCCGGTGCTCGCGAATTTTCAGGTCAATCAAAACGGCGCGGTGATCTCCGTCGTGGATGGCGACGGCTCGGTGTACCGCGGATACTTGTTGGCCGATCAGCCTCAGACGCAGCAGTCGCTCGACGCGGCGAAGAAATCGCCGGGCGTTCAGGACAAAGATGCGCCAGCAAAAAACCAAGACGGCGTGGCGCAAAATTATTTCTTCCGCGTGGCCGGGACGAACCGCAGCCTGAATCAGAACGTGGTTTTCACTGGCAACGTTTTGGCGCTCACGAACCCGGTGGCTTTGGCGGGACAAAATCGGTTCGGCAGGGGCGGGGGCGGAAGCGGCGGTGGCAACTTGCAGTTGTCCGACGGAACCGCGGCTCAATCGCAACTTGGCATTTTCTCCAACTCACGCATCGAGGGCACGGCGGTGATCAACAACACCAACGCCATCGAGATCAACGCGCTGCCGGCGGCTCCTTAAACACGGCGCAGTTGCTTCAGCACGCTCTCAAAATCCGGCGGCAACGGCGCTTGGAATGTTTGTTTCTTGCCGGTGCGCGGATGGACGAAGGCCAGTTGAAACGCGTGCAGCATCACGCGCGGCGCGGTGCAGCCGGTGACTTCCTCGAAGCGTTTGTTCTGCTTTGCACCGTAAGTGTCGTCGCCCACCAGCGGGTGGCCGACGTGCTGGAAGTGAACGCGTATCTGATGCGTGCGGCCCGTGTGAATCACGGCTTCGGTCAGCGTCGCGCCAGTCAACCGCTCCATCACGTGATAGCTCGTCCACGCCGCGCGGCCCGTGTCGTCCGTCGCGGCCATGCGTTTGCGATGCGTCGGGTGGCGCGCGATGGCAGCGCGGATTTCGCCGACGTCGCGCGGCAGTTTGCCGCAGAGCAGCGCGTGGTAAATTTTTTCCACCGTGCGCCCGGCGAACTGTTCCGAGAGCGCAATGTGCGTCGCGTCATTTTTCGCCACGACCAGGCAGCCGCTGGTTTCCTTGTCGAGCCGGTGAACGATGCCGGGCCGCGCGACGCCGCCGATGCCGCTGAGTTCGCCGGCGCAGTGGTGCAGCAGCGCGTTGACGAGCGTGTGTTCCTCATGCCCCGCCGCCGGATGCACGACGAGGCCGGCAGGCTTGTTCAAAACCAGCAGCGCTTTGTCCTCGAATAAAATCTCAAACGGGATTTCCTCCGGCTGGGCTTGCGCGGGTTTGGCTTCCGGCCAGTGGACGCGAACCTCCTCGCCGGCGTGCGGCGCGTGCGTGGGTTTGACCGGATGGCCGTTGACGCGGATATGGCCCTCCTCGATCAGCCGCTGGATCGCGCCGCGCGACACGGCGGGAAAGCGCGCGCGCAGAAACGTGTCGAGCCGTTCGGACGGGAGCGAATGTTCGATGACGAACGTCTCGGTGCGGGAAGAGTCAGGTGTCGGTGCGGTCATTTACTGCGGCAGCCCGGCGGGTTTGGCGGGCTGCTGGTTGCGCCAGGTGAGGATGAAAATCAGACCAACGCCGATGCAGATGCCGCTGTCCGCGAGGTTGAACGCGGGAAAGCCGATTTCGCTTCCGCCGTCGCGCGGCCGGTAAAAGCGGATGAAATCAATCACATGCCCAACGCGGATGCGGTCAATGAGATTGCCGGTGATGCCGCCGAAGATCAGCCCCAGCGCGAGCTGGCCCAGCCGCGAGCGCGAGTCGAAATGGTGGCGGCCCAGAAATAAAATCACCAGCGCAATCACCGCGACGATGACGAGAAACGTGTTGTTGCCGGTGAACAAGCTCCACGCCGCGCCGGTGTTCTCCCAATGAACGACCTTGAAAAACCCCGGCACCACGACCTGTTCGTCCCACAGCGCCGGCAGGAACCGGAGCACCACCGCCTTGGAAACCTGATCCCACGCGAGTAAAAGCAGGGCCGCCGCCGCGATGCGACTGGTGCGGGTGCGAAAGATTTTGGCGAGCAGGTTCATGTTCGAGCGGGCGTGATTTAAGCGGTTGGCGGGCAAAAGACAATTCCTTTCCGCCGCGTGATGGCTCCATGGCCTGATCCCGGCGGCTGGTTTCTACTTGCTACGGGGGCTGTGGACGCGTAATAAAACAGGGTTGCAAGACGGGTTGCCCACGTGGCGGAATTGGCAGACGCGCTAGATTCAGGTTCTAGTGAGTAACATCATACAGGTTCAAGTCCTGTCGTGGGCACCACTTTTCATTTGCAGCGCAGCGGAAAACGAAAAGTGCCGCGTCGTAGCGCAGCGAAGACGGGCTGATGCGACAATCCCCAAGCGCACTTCGACCCGGCAAGCCAGCTTCAAATCTCAAATTCACCAGCTCACCGGCACGGTCATCTTTTTTCCGAAACGGTTGGCGTAATGCAGTTGCCGGTGGTGCTTCCCATATTCGTGGACAAGCTTGGTGATCTTCACGTCGTAGCAGCAATACTCCGCGATCTCCACCAGTTTGCCGTCCTTGAACCAGCGGATCGCCTGCAAGCCTTCCGCCGTTTTTTCCACGCCGAACGTCGCCGTCGCGATTGAATCCAGCGAAAGCCGGTGGTTCAGCGTGTTCTGCAACTCCACCAGCATGTCGAGCGTCGGGAGCTGGCTCAAATCGAACGACGTGTAGCCGTGCAACACCTCGTAATCGAAGCGCAGGTTGTTGAACCCGACCACCAGATCCGCGCGCTGCAAATCCTTGATCAGGTCGTCCACCTGCTGCTCGCCGTAGATTTTATATTCGCCGCTGACGCTGCTGCACGTCACGCCGATGCTCATGCCCATCTTGGAAATGTTGCCCCAGCCGCCCACTTCATCGGCGGACTTTTGCGTTTCCAGGTCGAAATAAAGAATGTTTTTCACGGCGTTCAAATTTACGATATGCGATTTACGATTTACGAGCCATTTCAAATTCAGGAATGTCGCGTAAATCGAATATCGTAAATCGCAAATGCTTTGAAATTTTTGGGCTTTGGGATAATTTGTCCGGCATGGCATTGACACCCTCCACCATGTTGCCGCTCGACACGGCGGCACCCGATTTTGAATTGCCGGACACGAATGGGAACCGTGTCTCACTCGCGGACTTCAAGGCGGCGCCCGCGCTCCTCGTCGTTTTCATGTGTAACCATTGTCCGTATGTGATTCACATTCGCGCCGGCCTCGCGCAACTGGCCCATGATTACGCGCCGAAACATGTCGCCATCGTCGGCATCAATTCCAACGACGCGAAAAATTATCCCGCCGACAGCCCGGCCAAAATGAAGGACGAAGCGAAGACCGCCGGCTACACTTTTCCCTATCTCTACGATGAATCGCAGGCCGTCGCCAAAAATTATCGCGCCGCCTGCACGCCGGATTTCTTCCTGTTCGACCGTGGCCGCCGGCTGGTTTATCGCGGCCAGTTCGACGCCAGCCGGCCTGGAAACGGGATTCCCGTGACGGGAAAAGATGTGCGCGCCGCGCTCGATGCCGTGCTGGCCGGCAAGACCACTTCGGAATTCCAAGTGCCCAGCATCGGCTGCAATATCAAGTGGCAGGCCGGCAACGAGCCGGATTATTTCTGATTTTCGCTGACAAACGCGCCGCAAATCGTCATCTTGTCAGCCTATGAACGAGTGGATTAACAATTACGTCAAAGCCCAGAAAGCCGCGTTTGATTCCGTTCCCGCCGACGCCGTCGCGCGGCTCATTGAACTTTTGCGCGACGCGCTCAAGGCCGATCACCAGATTTTTTGTTTCGGCAACGGCGGCAGCGCGATGAACGCCTCGCACTTCGCCACCGACCTCGGCAAAGGCGCGTCTGACAAGCTCGGCCAACGTTTCCGCGTCCTCTCGCTCAACGACAACGTGAGCTGGATGACCGCGCTCGCCAACGATTATTCCTACGAGGACGTGTTCGTCGGCCAGTTGCAGAATTACGGCAAGCCCGGCGACATCGCGCTCTCCATCAGCGTCAGCGGCAATTCCCCCAACTGCGTGAAGGCGCTCGACTGGGCGAAGAAAAACGGCTTGAAGACCATCGCGCTCGTCGGCGCCAAGCGCGGCAAGATGGCCGAGATCGCCGATCATGTCATCGTCATCGGCGACACGCACTACGGCCGCGTCGAGGACGTGCAGATGAACATCTGCCATCTGCTCTGCTACGCCTTCATGGAAAATCCGTCGTGGGCGAAATAAATTCGGCCATGCCGATCTACGAATTCCATTGCGAACAATGCGAGCGCGACAGCGAAATCCTCGTGCGTTCGACCGACTGGAAGAATTCCAAATGCCCGCATTGCGGCTCGTCCAAGCTGCGTAAAAATTTTTCCACTTTTGCTTCTGCCAACGCTGGCGGCTCTGCGCCGGCCGGCAAAAAAAGCGGAGCGGGTGGTGGT
>JAYWBR010000177.1:0-5844 GCA_043781315.1 Verrucomicrobiota bacterium
TCGCTGCCGCGGAGAAGCGGGCGGGGAAGGTGCGGTGTGCCGAAAGTCGAACTCCGGCTGGCCAAATCGGTCGGCTAGCGCGGGTCTTGCAGATTAACAGTTCCGGTGTGGCGGGGATTCGCGCGGAACATCGGCCACGGACTGCTGGCCAGCACGCTGGATTCTTTCATCGCCCGGAGGCGGGTGTCGTTGTCGCAGATGAGAATGTTGCCGGCGGCAGTGATCGCGGGCGAGGATCCCATGTGCGACGAAATCCACGAATCCCACTTCCACTTGCCGTTTGACTGGAGCGCCATGAACGCCCCACCGCGCGACGCACAGCAGACGGTGCCGTCTTCGAGAATCACCGGGGTTGAATCCATCAGGCCGCCGGTGTCGTGCTGCCATTTGATTTTGCCGTCGGGAGTGATGGCCGTGCATTGTCTGTTCACCCCGACGTAGATCGTTCCGTCGCTGTCAATGACCGGCGAGGACTGGCTGAAACCGCCGGTGTGCAGGTGCCAGCGTTCCGTGCCGTCGGGGTTGAGTGTGTAAAAATTTCCATCCACCGAGGTGAAATAAATGGCCCCGTCCGCGTTGAGGGCCGGCGAGGAAACAATCGGCCCGCGGGTGGCAAACTCCCATTTCTTTTTTCCGTCGGGGTTGAGCGCGTAAAACTTTTTGTCGTGCGAGCCGAAGTAAATCGTGCCGTCGGCGGCGAGGGCGGGCGAGGAATCCACCGCGCCACCGGTGGCGAACGTCCATTTCTTTTTCCCCGCCGCATCAAGCGCGTAAAGTTTTTTGTCCCACGAGCCGAAGTAAATGGTGCCGTCATTGGCGATGGCGGCCGAGGAGTCCACCCAGTTGCCGGTGGCAAACGACCACTTGAGTTTTCCGTCGGGGGTGAGCGCGTAAAATTTCCGGTCGCGGCTGCCGAAGTAAATCGTGCCGTCGGCGGCGATGGCGGGCGAGGAGCGGATGTCGGACAGCGTAGGAAAAGTCCATTTCACCACGCCGTTGGAGGTGACGGCAAAGAGTTTGCCGATGAAGCTGCCCGTGTAGATGGTTCCGTCCGGCGCGACTGCCGGCGAGGAATCGCTGTGCCAATAGCCAAAATCCACGTTCCAAAGATTGGTGCCGTCCGTTTGCGCCTGGGCATGGAGCTGGCCGAGGAGTAAAACACCGACGGCAAGTTTGAAGATGACCCGCATGGCGGTCAAACAGGGTTGGATTCGCGGCAGAAGTTCGGTGGCGGCTGGTTTAGGCGGGCAAGGATTTGCATCATGGCGGACAACTTAAAACCGCCGACATCAGCACGCAAACCAAATCACCGGCGGCATTTGGCCTTTGCATGACACGCCGATTTGTCGTAGATAATGCGCTCCGCATCTGCGGAATTATGAAACCCGAAGTGGAAATATACGACACGACCCTGCGCGACGGCTCGCAGGGCGAAGGCATCAATTTCTCGGTCGCGGACAAGCTCCGCATCGCCGAGAGGCTCGACGCGTTCGGGGTTCACTACATTGAAGGCGGCTGGCCGGGTTCCAATCCCAAGGACATCGAATTCTTTGCGCAGGCCAAGAAGAAGAAATTCAAGAACGCGAAACTTGCGGCGTTTGGTTCGACGCGCAAGAAGGGCGTGGCCGTCGAACAGGACGACCAGGTGCGGTTGCTCATCGAAGCGAAGACTCCGGTCGTGACGATCTACGGCAAGACTTCCATGCTGCATGTAAAGGAAGTGCTGCGCTGTACGCCCGAAGAAAATCTCGGCATGATCGGCGACACCGTGAAGTATCTGAAAGACCACGGCAAGTTCGTGATCTACGACGCCGAGCATGGTTTCGACGGCTATAAGTTGGATCCCGAATACGCCCTCGCCACTTGGCAGGCGGCGGAAAAAGCCGGCGCGGATTTTGTGGTGCTGTGCGATACGAACGGCGGCTGTCTGCCGAGCGAAATCGCGGCCATCACCAAAGTCGCCATCGGCAAATTGAACTGCAAAGTCGGCATCCACACGCACGACGACATCGGGTTGGGCGTCGCGAATGCCTTGGCATCATTGGACGCCGGCGCGGTGCATGTGCAAGGCACGATCAACGGCTACGGCGAACGCACAGGCAATTGCAATCTCACGAGCGTCATCCCCTGTATCGCGCTCAAGCAGAAAAAATCCTGCGTCCCGGCGAAGTCGCTGGCGAAGCTGAAGGAACTTTCCATGTTCGTGGATGAAGTGGCGAACCTGCGGCACAATCCGCGTCTGCCGTGGGTGGGTGCTTCCGCGTTCGCGCACAAGGGCGGCGCGCACGTCAACGCCGTGCAGAAACTTGCGTCGAGCTACGAGCACATCAATCCCGAACTCGTCGGCAACGCGCGCAACATTCTCATCAGCGACCTTTCCGGCCGCAGCAACATCGTCATCAAGGCGCAGGAACTGGGCTTCAAGCTCACGAACGACACGCCGGAGTTGCGCCAGATTCTCGACACGATCAAACAGCGCGAACACGAAGGCTTTGAGTTTGAAGCCGCTGAGGCTTCGATGGCACTGATCATCCGCGGCATCCTTGATCACAATCCCGCGCTGATGTTCACCGTGGAGAAATATCACGTCTCCATGCGCCGCGATGCCAAGCAATCGGTTTGCGAAGCCACCGTGCGCGTGCGCGTCGGCAAAAAAGTTCACGATGAAGTGGCCGAAGGCGACGGCCCAGTGAACGCGCTCGACTCTGCGTTGCGTGCTGCATTGGCGAAATCATTTCCGAAGCTGAAAAAAATCACGCTCACGGATTACAAGGTGCGCATCCTCGACGGCATCGCCGGCACCGCCGCGAAGACGCGTGTGCTCATCGAATCCAGCGACGGCCAGCGCGAATGGGGCACCGTCGGCGTGAGCGAAAACATCATCGAAGCCTCGTTGCAAGCGCTCGTGGACTCGATGGAGTTTGCGTTGTTGAAGAAGTAACGGCAGAGGTTTTACGCGAATTACGCTAATTATCGCGAATTTCAAAAGAACCATGAGCGAACTACTTTACAAAGAAGAGGTATTCAAGCTCGTGGGCCATTGCATGGAGGTTCATCGCGAGCTTGGCAAAGGGCAGGATGAAGTTCTTTACAAGGATGCGTTCGTCGTGGAATTGCAGCGTGCGCAGATTCCTTTTGCCCGCGAACGCAAATACGAAGTCAGTTACAAAGGCGTAATCCTGCCGCATCATTACTGCGCCGATTTTGTCGTCTGGGACAAAATCCTGTTTGAGGCAAAGGCGGTTGAGCGGTTGACCGATGCCCATGTCAAACAAGTGCTGAATTATCTGGCCGTGTCAAAGCTTGAACTCGGCCTGCTTGTGAATTTTGGTGCGGACTCGCTGGAGTGGAAGCGGATCATCCGCAGCAAACCGCAGCCGCAACCATTGCCGAAAGATTTTCGTTTATGAAGCAAAAAACTTTTACGCGAATTACGCAAATTTTCGCAAATTTTATTTTGCATTCATGCTTTGTTTTTAATTCGCGTCAATTAGCGTAAAACCGTTTTTATGGAACTCTCCAAAGCCTACGAACCGCAGTCCGTCGAAGACAAATGGTATGACTTTTGGCTGAAGCAGGGTTGCTTCACCGCCGATCCGAAGTCCGCCAAGCCCGCGTATTCCATCGTCATCCCGCCGCCGAACGTCACCGGGATGCTCCACATGGGCCACGTCCTCAACAACACCATCCAGGACATCCTCGCCCGCAAGGCGCGCATGGATGGGAAGGAAGTTCTCTGGCTGCCCGGCACCGACCACGCCGGCATCGCCACGCAGGTGATGGTGGAAAAGCAGCTCAAGAAAGAGGAAAAGAAATCCCGCCACGATCTCGGCCGCGAGGAATTTCTTAAGCGCGTCTGGGCGTGGAAAGAAAAGCACGGCGACATCATCATCAACCAGCTCAAGAAGCTCGGTTGCTCGTGCGATTGGACGCGCGAACGCTTCACGATGGACCCGGAGTATTCGCGCTGCGTGCAGAAAGTGTTCGTCGAGCTTTACAAGAAGGGCCTCATCTATCGCGGCAAGCGCATGGTGAACTGGTGTCCCGTGTCGCAGACGGCGCTGTCTGACGAGGAAGTGGAAATGAAACCGCAGAAGGGTTTCATGTATCACTTCAAGGTGGAGGTAGCTGCGACGCCCTCGTCGCAGAAGGTGTCCGCGACGCCCCCGTCGCGCGTTTCCGAAACCGCGAGCGAGGGCGCTCGCTCCACCCACTGCGACGAGGGCGTCGCAGCCACCAAACCCGGTGGCCCAGAAATAGACTCGCAAGGCCGGATCTGGCTCACCATCGCGACTACGCGCCCCGAGACGATTCCCGGCGACACCGCCGTGGCTGTGAACCCGAACGACCCGCGTTACGCGCATCTCATCGGCAAGCACATCGTGCGTCCGCTGCCCGCCGAATTGCCGCGCGAGCAGAAGCTCATCCCGATCATCGGCGACGACCATGTGGATTTTGAATTTGGCACCGGCGTGCTCAAGGTCACGCCCGCGCACGACAAGGCGGACTTCGACATCGGCACGCGCCACAAGCTGCCGCTCATCGAAGTCATCAACGCCGACGGCACGATGAACCCCCTGGCGGGGGGGCCACTGGCTGGGTTGGATCGCTTTAAGGCCCGCAAAGTCGCCGTGGAAATTCTCAAAGAACACGGCGTGCTCGTGGAAGAAAAACCTTACGAGAACAACGTCGGATTCAGCCAGCGCGCGGACGTGCCGATTGAACCGCGTTTGAGCGAGCAATGGTTTTTGAAGTATCCCGCCGTGGAACAATCGAAAGCCTGCGTGCATCACGAATCCGATAGCGAGCGTGTGCCGATGGCCGATGCGCGCGTTTCCGCCGAATCGCTCGCCAGTTCGGGCGACGCGCCCTTTCCGGACAGCCCCATGGCACCGGACCGGCCGGCAGGTTCGACCGACAAGATGCGGTTTTATCCGCAGCGCTGGGCGAAGGTTTACGACCACTGGCTGACGAACATTCAGGACTGGTGCATCAGCCGCCAGCTTTGGTGGGGGCATCGGATTCCGGTGTGGTATTCCGAGGGCAGGCGGAAATTGTCGCAGCGCATCGTGCTGGTGAAGCTTACCGGACACGAACTGCCCGGACACAACGTGAAAGAACTGCGCGAAGCCGCGTTTGCCTTCGCGAAGTCGCACGGCATCCTGGGCCAGAAATTCCTCAACCTCGATTCCGGCCAAAGCATTACCGTTCAAAAAAACAGTCTGGAACACGCGTTTTCCAATTTTGGTGTGGCCAATGTCAAACTGGTTCCCAGCTTGCCGGAGTTGCTTCGCCATGCAATCCGGGTCGGGGTTGAATCGCATTTGCCGCCGAGCGAATCCGTGGTCGCGGTTGAAACTTATTTTGCCGCGCTGCAAGTCGGCGACCAGACTTTCCGGGTGAAGTTCCGCGTGAAGGTTTTCCCCGACAACTTCCGGCTGTATGATCATCAGGCCTTGATGCTGTGGCGGGAAAAAGAAATTGAGCCTGACGGTAACAAGTCTCCGGAGGCGCAGTCCCCTAAAGAACCAGCCTCACGGCCTGCATCAGGCTCGGCATTATTGTTACGCGATTTGGTTCGGAATGTCAATTCCGACCCGGCTTTCACGCGATGCCAAATCGAATCGCCCGGCACTGGCTGGGAGCAAGACCCCGACGTGCTCGACACCTGGTTCAGCTCGTGGCTATGGCCGTTCGCCACGATGGGCTGGCCGGAGCCGACCGAGACGTTGAAGAAGTTTTATCCGACCACCGACCTCGTCACCGGGCCGGACATCATTTTCTTCTGGGTCGCGCGCATGATCATGGCCGGCTACGAATTCATGGGCGACGCGAAATTTGCGC
>JAYWBR010000178.1:0-5817 GCA_043781315.1 Verrucomicrobiota bacterium
GCGCAATTTTATTAAAATGGATACGCATTCGGAATTTCAGGCGAGCATTGATACGGTCAGCAAAGACGAGTGGAACCGTTTGCTCGGCCAGTTCGACGACGCCTTGATTCAACAGACCTGGGATTACGGCGCGGTCTGCTGGGGCGAAGAGCAACTCAGCCATCTCCTCCTCAAGCAAAAAGATGTGGTCGTGGCGATGGCGCAAGTGCGGATCGTGAAGGTGCCGGTGATCGGCAAAGGCATCGCTTATCTGCGCGGGGGGCCGCTGTTCCAAGCCCGCCACGGCGAACCCGACGCCAACCGGTTGCGCGCCATCATCAGCGCGTTCCAATTGAAATACGCCACCGACCAGGGCCATGCGCTGCGCATCATGCCCAATGCGTTTGCCGGCACGCCGCGCGGAACGATTTGCGAGACGGTCTTGCGCGAGGCGGGTTTCACGGTCGCCGAAGACAACTCGGTTTATCGCACGCTGCTGGTGGATCTCACGCCGCCGCTGGAAGAAGTCCGCCGCAAGCTGGAGCAGAAATGGCGCAACCAGTTGAACCAGTCGGAGCGCAACCAGCTCACCGTCACGGAAGGAACGGACGCCGCCTCGTGGCAGACGTTTGAAAAACTTTACTGCGACATGATGGCCAGGAAGCGTTTCGACACCACCGTCAGCATCAAAGATTTTGGCGCGATTCAAAAGACCTTGCCCGCCGAATTAAAAATGCGCGTCTTCATCGCGAGTGCCGCCGGCGAACCGGTCGCGGGCATTGCCTGCAGTTTTGTAGGCGACACGGGCATCTACCTGCTCGGTGCGACGAACGAGGCCGCGTTGAAACTTCGCGCCGCCAACCTGCTGCAATGGGAGGCGATGAAGCGGCTGAAGCAGCTCGGCGTTCGCCATTACGATCTCGGCGGCATTGATCCCGAGGCGAATCCCGGCGGCTTTCATTTCAAGTCCGGCCTGTCCGGCCAGGATGTTTCCCAACTGCCCGCCTATGATTTTTTCCGCTCCGCCAACCAGCGCCTGATGCTCAAGACCGCTTTCAAAGCCGCCGCCGCCGTTCGTTCGTGGAAAGTTCGCCGGCATAAAAAAGAAGTCGCGGCCACCTGAATCAGCCGGCGCAAAAAACAAAGTGGACATCTCCGTCATCATCATCAACTGGAACACGCGGCAGCTTCTGGAAGACTGCCTCGCGAGCCTGCCGGGTTCCAGCACGAGCCATTCGCTGGAAACCATTGTCGTGGACAACAACTCCACCGACGGCTCGCAGGACATGGTCCGCCAAAAATTTCCGGCGGTGAAACTCATCTGCAACGACCGCAATGTCGGCTTCGCCCACGGCAACAACCAGGGCATCAAGGCAAGCACGGGCCGCTATGTTTCACTCGTCAA
Organism: Verrucomicrobiota bacterium; assembly: GCA_043781315.1. Lineage (GTDB taxonomy): Bacteria > Verrucomicrobiota > Verrucomicrobiia > Limisphaerales > CAIQOK01 > CAIQOK01. The sequence continues at coordinate 1,385 of JAYWBR010000178.1, forward strand.
CTCCGACGTGAAAGTGCTGCCCAACTGCCACGACAAGCTCGTCGAATACATGGACGCCCACCCAGAGATCGGCATCGCCGGCCCGCGCGTTTTGAACGGCGACCTCACGCTCCAAAGTTCCTGCCGCCGCTTTCCCACCTTGTGGAACAATGTTTGCGACGCGTTCGCCTTTCGCCGCTTATTTCCGAACTCGGCGTTCTTCGCCGGCGAGAACATGCTTTACTTCAAACATGACCGCATCATTTATCCCGATGTGCTGGTCGGCTGTTTTCTGTTCACCCGCGCCAAAGCCGTGCAGGAGTTTGGGCTGCTGGATGAGGAGTTTTTCATGTATGGCGAGGACATCAACTGGTGCCTGCGCTGCTGGCGGGCCGGTTGGAAGATTGCGTTTTTTCCCGATGCGGAGGCGATTCATTATCGCGGTGGCAGCTCCAATTCCGACCCGGTGCGTTTTGCCGTGGTGCAACAGCGGGCGCGCCAGCAGCTCTGGAAAAAACATTATTCGCGCGCCGCGTGCCTGGGTCTGGCCACGTTGCTGGCCGTGGAAAATTCCCTGCGCTGGCTGACATCCGCAGTCTCCGCCGCACTCAAACTCAAGCCCCGCACCGAAGCCGCCGGCCGGATGCGGCGGCACGCGGCGTGTGTGAAAGCGCTCTTTTCCAGCGGTGCGCCCAACGCCTCGTGAGCTTGCCGTCCTCGATCAGCCGGCTCCGAAGTTTTTGCCGGACGCAGGGAATGCTGGCCACGCTGCGGCGCGGCTGGCTCGCGCTGCGACGCGCGGCCTCGCCGGACAAGATGGTTTTGTTCGCGTGCGCCCTGCCCGTCTCCACGGCCCCGTTGATGAGCGGAACCGTGGAGCGGAAAAAAAATCAAGAATCTCTGTCCGCCGAAGATCTGGCGCGGCTGTTGTCGCACTGGAATCCTGACGCGATGCGCGGGTTGATCGCCGAACGCTTCGCGGCGAACGCCGAACTCTGGCTCCTGCGCGATGCTGGAACAATTGCCGCCTACGGCTGGACGCTCAAAGAAAAAACCATGGAGCCGCATTACTTTCCGCTCCAGCCGGGCGACGTGCATCTGTTTAATTTTTTTGTGTTCCCGGAATTTCGCGGGCGCAGTTTGAATCCGGCGCTGGTCGGTCAAATTCTCGCCGCCGTGAGCCGGGAAGGTTTGAAACGCGCGCTCATCGAAGCCGCCCCGTGGAACCACGCGCAACTGGCCTCGTTGAAGAAAACGCCGTTCCAGCGGCTCGGCCTAGCGCGCAAATCCTTTTTTAAACAATCCACCGTCGTGTGGTCGGATCGTTCCAAAAACTAATCAGATGTGTGGCATAGCGGGCAAAGTCTTGTTTGATTCCGAAGCACGGGTGGAGCTGGCCGAGATCAAGGCCATGCTGGAGCCGATGCATCATCGCGGGCCGGACGGACGCGGCGTTCATCTGGATCGCAACGCCGGCCTGGGGCATCTGCGGTTGTCCATCATTGACCTCAGCACCGGCGCGCAGCCGATGGCGAATGAGGACGAGACGGTCTGGATTGTTTTCAACGGCGAGATTTACAACTTCCCCGAGCTGCGCGAAAAACTTCTGGCCAAAGGCCATGTCTTCCGCTCGAAGTCGGACACCGAAGTTATCATTCACGCCTACGAAGAATACGGCGTCGAGTGCGTCCGGCACCTGCGCGGCATGTTTGCGTTTGCCATCTGGGATGCTAAAAAGAACCGGCTCTTCCTCGCGCGCGACCGGCTCGGCATCAAGCCGCTGTATTATTGCCAGACCGGCGACGGCCTGCGCTTCGCCTCCGAATTAAAGGGCATTCTCGCGGATCCGAAAGTGCGCCGCGAAGTGAATCCGCTGGCGATCCGAAAATTTCTCGCGTTCAACTACGCGCCCGGCGAAGACACGTTTCTGCAAAGCATCCGCCGGTTGGAGCCGGGCTATTTCCTGGTCGCCGAAAATGGCCGCGTCACAACGCAGCAATACTGGGATTTGAATTTCACCCAGTCGCGCTGGGGAACTTCCTTCGAGTCCGCAACGGAAGAACTGCACGGACTGCTGGGTGCCACGGTCAAAGACCACATGATCGCCGACGTGCCGGTGGGCGTGCTGTTGAGCGGCGGCGTGGATTCCTCGGCCATCCTGAGTTTCGCGGCGCAGGCGACCAGCAAACAATTGAAGACCTTCACCGTGGGCTTTGATGGCGGGCAAGTGGTGGATGAACGTCCGTTTGCCCGGATGTCTGCCGAACGGTTCGGCGCGGAACATTTCGAGATCAGCATCACTGCCGAGGATTTTTGGAATTTCCTGCCGACCTACGTCTGGCACATGGAAGAACCGGTCTGCGAACCGCCGGCCGTGGCGTTGCACTACGTTTCCAAACTGGCGCGGCAGCACGTCAAAGTCGTGTTGTCCGGCGAGGGTGGCGACGAAGCGTTCGCCGGTTATCCGAACTATCCGAACATGCTGTTGCTGGATCGCATCCGCGCCGCCACCGGCCCGCTCGCGCGGACGGCGGGAGGATTGACGGGACTGTTTGGCAAGCTTTCCAAAAACGCCCGGCTGCAACGCTACGGCTACGCCCTGGGCCGACCGTTGGCGGATCATTATTTCAGCCGCTCGTCCGGGCCGACTTCGTTTTTCAACCGCCAGCCCCGGCAATTGTTCACCGCTGATTTTTTACAGCGCACCGCGTCGGCCTCCGCCGCCGGATTCATGGCCGGGTTGATCAAACCGGTCGCCAACGAGCCTTTGCTGAATCAGATGCTGTATCTCGACACGAAGACCTGGCTGCCGGACGATCTGCTCATCAAGGCCGACAAAATCACGATGGCCAATTCCATCGAACTGCGCGTACCGCTGCTCGATCATGTGGTTTTGGAATTTGCCGCCTCGCTGCCGCCGAACTTCAAAGTGAATGACCGGGAAACCAAACGCATCTTGAAGGCCGCCTTTGCCAAGACGCTGCCCCAGGAAGTGCTGACCCGGAAGAAGGCCGGCTTTCCCGTGCCGTATCAAGCCTGGTTGCGCGGGGAATTGCGGACGCGCGTCGAAGACATCCTGCTTTCTGAACGAGCCACGGCGCGCGGTTATTTCCGCAAGGACGCCGTGACCCGGCTGCTCCGGGCCAACGCGCGGCATGGGAAATATTCGGTCGAAGTCTTTTGCCTGCTCGTCACCGAACTGTGGCATCGCACGTTTGTGGACGGCGGAAAAAACTAAACGCGCGTGGATTCCTCTCCGAAAAAATTGCGCGTTCTGTACAGCTTCCCGCTGAAGCTGGGCGCGGCGCGCGTCTGCACCACGGCCTGGCATCAGGTGGACGGCCTGGCGGCTGCGGGCGCAGACGTCACGGTGTTTCCCGCCGCCATTTGCCGGCCCTTGCCGGCGAGCGTGAAAGTTCGGCCGACCCTTGCGCGTGGAAAATTCCGCCTGCCCAACCGCGTGCTGGGCCGGATGCTTTACGCAACGCTGCACGACTGGACGGTGGCGCGCCGCCTGAAGAAAATGGCCGGACAGATTGACGTGGTGCATACGTGGCCGCTCGGCGCCCAACTCACGTTGAAGACCGCCAAGCGATTGGGCATTCCCACCTTTCTCGAACGCCCGAACGCGCACACCAAATTTGCCTACGAAGTGGTGCAGGAAGAATGTCGGCACCTGGGCATCACCATGCCGCCGGGACATGAACACGCCTTCAACGAAAAGTTTTTGCGCCATGAAGAGGCCGAGTATGCGCTCGCCGACCACCTGCTCTGCCCGTCGGATTTTGTGGCGAGAACTTTTTCCGACCGGGGGTTTCCGACCGCAAAACTCGCGCGGCACCAATACGGTTTTGATGACCACCTTTTTTTTGCGGGCAAACAAAATGCGGAATCCGGTCGCGGACTGACGATGATTTTTGTCGGCGGCTGCGCGCCGCGCAAGGGTTTGCACTACGCGCTGGACGCCTGGCTCAAATCCGGCGCGCAAGAAAAGGGAGCTTTTCTGATCGCCGGCGAATTCATTCCCGGTTACGCCGAGAAACTTTCCGCGCAACTGGCGCATCCGAGCGTGAAACGCTTGGGCCATCGTTCCGACGTGCCGGAGCTGATGCGGCAGAGCGACGTGTTTGTGCTGCCGACCATCGAGGAAGGCAGTGCGCTGGTGACGCTCGAAGCGCGCGGGTCCGGTTGTGTGCTGCTCGTTTCCGATGCGGCAGGCGCGATCTGCCGGCACGGTGAGAATGGCCTCATCCACCAAGCCCGCGATGTGGCGACGCTCACGAAACAACTGACGACGCTGGATCGGGATCGCGCGCAATTGCAAAAACTGCGCGCGGCTTCGCTGGCCACGGCTTCGGAAATCACCTGGGCGGCGGCGGGACGAAAGTTGTTATCGGTCTATCGGGACGTGGTGGGTAAAGCGAATCAGGCATGAAAATCAGCGTCGTCATTCC
>JAYWBR010000179.1:0-16744 GCA_043781315.1 Verrucomicrobiota bacterium
GGAAAACAATTTTTAATCCAGTGCCGGTCGGACTAACAAACGCGGCGACGGCGTGAGGGTCGTTGCGCGCAATGTCGTGAAGCTCGGCAACCCGCTCGGCAACCTTGTCTATGTCGGCGCAAATTAAACCGCTTCGTTGAATCAATCCGGCGTTGGCGCGATGGCGGAATGTTCCACTCCAAAGAAATGCTGGAAGATTCTTTTTCAGATGGTCGCGCCTCTCGCCAGTGGCGGCGCGGACGGCGGCAACTTCTTTCGCCCATTTGCCGGATTTAATATCTGCAATCGCCCGCTCTGGTGTGGTCGTGCCGGTGATCTCGCTGCTAGTCGCGCTGCCAAGTGCAATGTCATTCACGGTTCCAACTCGCTTTCCTTTTGAATCCACCGATGCGTGCGCCAGGTTGCCAACCCTTGCGAATGAGTTTTTCAATCTTGGCGCGGTCGGTGCCGCTGGCCTTGCTAAATCGTCGGGGTGATTTCATTGCGCGCCTTTCACGGTGGCAACACGGTGGACGTGTGCGCGCCGGACGCGGTAGCTTTGCACTTCTGGCGCGGCGGCGGCGTGGCGGGCGCAACGGCGCGGGCGCGCGATTGCGGCGGGAAGGCCACACGCGAGCGTTCAAGCCATGCGTCGAGATCGGCGCGGCGGTAGAGCGTCACCTTCGCTGTCGGTTTGAAACAGGGAAGGCCGCGCCGGGCACGCCAGTCGCGGATTGTGCGGGGTTTCTGGTGGAGATACGCGGCGGCTTCGGTTTCGTTGAAAACGTCGCTCGCTATCGTGGTGACTTCGCGCGGAGTTTTGCCGCGCGCCGGTTTTGGTTTGCTTTGTAATGTTGCCATGCAGTAGCGAGCATGGCGCAAGTGACGGCAACTGTATTTGGACGCCTAACAGCGCATGATGCTAAACGTCCTATTTGCGCGGCTTACCGCGCGAGAGGGTTTTCGCTCCAATCCTCCGATTGATTTCCCACACGCGGCGAACAGTAACGCGGAATTGTTTGGCGAGTTCGGTAAGGTTCACCGTCTTGCCAAACAACTTACTTGCCAGCAACTCGGCGTGAATTGGCGAACGACTCTTTAGAGTTGCAGCGTCTCTATAACTCACTTCCGCTTTGAGTTTGTCGGCGAAGTCGTGGAAAAATTTCCAATCCCCTGCTTCGAGCCGGTCGCCGAAAAAAATCTCCATTTCAATTTTAAGCTGATCGCGTTTCAACGCCAGGCTTTCGCGGTCGTTATGCTGCTTAAGAAAGGAATCGGTCTGGCATTCTCCCACAAAAAGCCAGTCCTGAATGAATCGTGAAAACCCGGCTTCATTCAGCGGTCGAAAGGCGGCTGGCTCGTTGCGGCTCACCATGCGATTTAATACCGCCTCAGCATCGCTTCCATAATTTGCGAGCGCGAGAGCTTTGCTGGGGTCTGTCTTTGCGGCGGCGGCGATGCGCTTGGCAACGGTGTCGCGTGTTGCCTTTGGTTTGCGGACTGGTCGCTTGCGTTTCATTCAGTCTTCACTTTATTGCAGCGGCAATCGGCGTGACGTTCGCGGCCTGTGCCGGCGCAATGGCAAACCAGTTTTTCGCATCGTCCGCCGTCACCACTTCGCGGTAGTGCGCGAAAATCATGGCGGGCGAGTTGCCGCTTTCGAGCGCGACGCGCGGCACGTCGGCGGTGTCCGCCACGCGGTAGGAAATAAACGAGTGCCGGAGCGCGTTGTGTTTCCATTCCACCGGGGCGAGCGCGTGAACTTTCTTTTTCGGACTGGCTTTGATTTCCGTGGCGGCGGCGGTGTCGCGTTGAAGTTCGTGGAAATAGGCGCGCGTGTGGCGAAACACTTTGCCGGATTTGAGCGCGTGCGGGGCGAGCCATTCCGCCAAGTTCGCGGTGATCGGCACCAGGCGGCGGCGGGCGGTCTTGGCATTTTTCGCGGTGATCTCGACGTGTCCGCGTTCAAGTTTGATGTCGCTCCAATCCAGCCGCATGACTTCGGCGGAGCGCAAACCGGCGAAGGCTTGCAGGGCGATCACTGGCTTGAAGGCCACCGGCGCGGCGGCAATCAGGCGGTGCAATTCCGTCGGCGTGTAAATCGTGATCGGCTCGTCGTTGCGCGCCTCGACTTTTTCCGTGGCGGTGACGGGGTTTTCACCTTTGGCGATGTAGTCGCGCGCCTCGGCGAATTTGAAAAGGCTGTTGGCGGCGTTGCGGAAATTCCGAATGGTGCGCGGCGCGGCCTTCATGCCGTCGAGCCACGTTTGCACGTCGGCGGTGGTGACGTTCGCGACGTCATGCGCGAAAGCGGTGGCGAAGCTGCCCAGCCGGCCGCGCAAGTCCTCGACGTAACGCGCGCTCTTGTTGCGCTTGGTTTGCAGTTCAATCATTTCGTCGGCAACTTGGCGAACGGTGCGCGGCACGCGGCGGAGCGGGTTGCGGCGGACGGAATCTTTCGCGGCCTCGACGATGCGATCACCGCCAAGGATTCTGTATGCCTGCGCGAAGTGCGCGGCGACCATTTCGAGCGGCACGTCAATTCCGCGCAATATCTCGCGAACGCGGCCAAAGCTGGCGGCGTCGGCGTTGGTGAGCGTGGCGGCGGCGGTCTGGCCGGTGGCAATCAGCTTGGCGATGCGTTCGGCCTCAAAGGTGGCTTCGTCGAAAGTGGAGAATCCGCGAAACGCGCGCCGGCCTTCGGTGTAGTCCACAACTTCAAAGATTGTCCGCGTGGCCTTGCCGCGTTTGGTGATCTTCCGCGTGCGCTCGTAAATTTTGATGGTGACGGCGGTCTGGCCGTTGCCCAAAACTCCTTCGTGAACCTTGCCGGATTCGGTCTGGCGAGCGGTGAATTTCATGCCGAAAGTGTCGGCAAAGTGTCGGCAAATGTCAAGACGTGACAGTTAACGCAAGAGGAAAAGGCACGGCAAACCCTTTGTTATCAGGTGTTTGTGTGATGTAAAAAGAATGGCGACCCTACCGGGAATCGAACCCGGGCTATCTCCGTGAAAGGGAGATGTCCTAACCGCTAGACCATAGGGTCGCGAAGGGCGCAAAGATAATCACCGCGCGCACGTTGTCACGCAAAATTCACGTTTGCGTTGCCTCTTTTTTTTCAATAGGTTCACGGCTCATTGCAAATGAAAGTTTATATTGACGGAAAATATCTGGACGAACGCCACGCCAAGGTGTCGGTGTTCGATCACGGCCTGCTGTACGGCGACGGGATTTTTGAGGGCATCCGCGCCTACAACGGACGCGTCTTCAAATTGAAGGAGCATATTGACCGCCTGTTCTCCTCGGCCAAGGCGATCCTCTTGGAAATCCCGCTGTCGCACGCCGAACTGATGAAGGCCACCGTCGCCACCATCCGCGCGAACAAACTGCGCGACTGCTACGTCCGGCTCATCATCACGCGCGGCATCGGCACGCTGGGCTTGAATCCGCGCAGTTGCAAAAAACCGTCGGTCATCATCATCGCGGGAAAAATCCAGGTCTATCCGGCGGAACTGTACGCACGCGGCATGGACATCGTGACCGTGCCAACCACGCGCAACCTGCACAGCGCTCTGAATCCGGCCATTAAATCGCTCAACTACCTCAACAACATTCTCGCGAAGATCGAGGCGAACAACGCCGGCGTGGAGGAGGCCGTGATGTTGAACTCCGAAGGGTTCGTCGCCGAATGCACCGCCGACAATTTGTTCATCATCAAAGCCGGCAAGCTGTTCACGCCGCCGCTGTCCGCCGGCGCGCTGTACGGGATCACGCGGCAGACCGTGATGGAACTGGCGGAACAGTCGGGCGTTTCTGTGAGCGAACCAAATCTGACACGCTACGATTTGTTCAACGCCGACGAGTGTTTTCTCACCGGCACGGGGGCGGAGATCATGCCGGTCATCAAGATTGACGGCCGCGTGATCGGCACCGGCAAGCCCGGGCCGTTGACACGGAAACTGGTCACGGAATACCATGCCTTGACTAAAGTGTCCGGCCAGCCGATATACGAATAAGAATTTATGTTGTGTTCCGTCTGCAAAGAAAAAGAAGCCACGGTGTACTACACCAACATCGCGGATGGGAAGACGAAGAACGTCAACCTCTGCGAGGCGTGCGCCAAGGCCAAAGGCATCAACGAGACCTCCGGGTTTTCGCTGGCGGATCTGATGCTGGGCCTCGGCGCGTCGCAGGAAATCGAGGAGGCAAGCGGCGGCGTGGCGTTGAAGTGCGGCCGGTGCGGTTACAGCCAGGAAGATTTCAAGAAGTCGGGCCGGCTCGGCTGCCCGGATTGCTACAAAGTTTTTGCCGACGGGTTGGAAGGTCTGCTCAAGACGATGCACAAAGGCACGCGGCACGTCGGCAAAGTTCCTGAAGCGCTGCGGGCGAACCGGGATTTGTCCGAGCGCCTGAAGACTTTGCAGAAACGTCTCACCAAGGCCGTCGAAGACGAAGACTTTGAACAAGCCGCAAAACTGCGCGACGAGATCAAGCAGACCAGTGCGAAGCTGACCACCACGGTTGTAGTCTGACATCATGGACATTCACGAATTTCTTGCCCCGCCCGCTGAGACCGCGCGCCGCCGAGGCCCGCTGGATCGGATCGTCATGTCGAGCCGCGTCCGGCTCGCGCGCAATCTCAAGGCGTACGCGTTTCCGAGCTGGGCCAAAAAACCCGAGCGCATCAAGATTCTCGAAACCATCCGTCCTGCCGTCGCGAGCCTGCCCGAAATGGAAAATTCCTTTTCCGCCGCGCTCGACGACCTCACCGCGCTCGACAAACAGATTTTGGTGGAACGCCATCTCGTCAGCCGCGAGCACGCCGCGAAGAGTGCCGGCAGCGGTCTGGTGTTGAACCGCGAGGAGACGCTCTGCGTGATGATCAATGAAGAGGATCACATGCGGATGCAGGCGTTGCGGCCCGGCCTGCAAATCCGCCAGGTCTGGCAGGCCATTGACCAGGTGGACTCGGAACTGGAGAAAAAATTGAACTACGCCTTCAGTTCCAATCTCGGCTATCTCACTGCCTGCCCGACGAATCTTGGCACCGGCATTCGCGTCAGCGCGATGCTGCATCTGCCGGGATTGGTCTTGTCCGAGCAGATCAATCCGATCATCCAGTCCGTGAACAAACTTGGCCTGGCCGTGCGCGGACTTTACGGCGAAGGCACGGAGGCTCTCGGCAATGTCTTTCAAGTGTCCAACCAAATGACATTGGGTGAATCCGAGACGGCCATCGTTGAACGTCTGGAAAAAGTCCTGGCGCAGATCATCGAGCACGAAGAAAATGCGCGCGAATTGCTTTCAGAAAAAAAGCCAAAGACCGTTTATAACCATATCGGTCGCGCCTACGGCATTCTGGCCAACGCCCACAGCATTTCGTCCAAAGAGACGATGAATCTGCTGTCGTTGCTGCGGTTGGGCGTGGATCTGGGATTGTTTCCCGGCGTGGACCGGTCGTTGGTGGATGAGATGTTTATTTTGACGCAGCCGGCCCATTTGCAAAAGCAGCACTCGGAAAAATTGTCCGCCGAGGAACGTGATTTGCTCCGGGCAGACATGCTTCGGGAAAGGCTTTGGCCGGTCAACCGGCCCATCACCAAGCCAGCGGGCAAGAAATCCGGCGAGTTGGACAAACAATAATACTGACGCACTTTAATTTATGAGCGATGAAGCCATGAGCAATTTTACGCCGCGTGCCCAGCAGGTGCTGGCGCTCGCGCGCAAGGAAGCGGACCGCTTCAACCATAACTTTGTCGGCACCGAGCATCTGTTGCTTGGCCTGATCAAGTTGGGCCAAGGCGTGGCCGTCAACGTCCTCCAGAAGATGGGCCTCGACCTCGAGACCGTCCGCATGGAAGTCGAGAAGCAGGTCGGCACCGGCCCCGATCAGAAAATGATCGGCAACATCCCCTACACGCCCCGCGTGAAAAAAGTCCTCGCGCTCGCCGCCCGCGAAGCCAAGGCGCTCAACCACACCTACGTCGGCACCGAACATATTCTGCTCGGCCTGCTGCGCGAAGGCGACGGCGTGGCCGCGCGCGTTTTGAAAAACCTCGACGTGGACATCGAGCAGACGCGCCAGGAAATTTTGAAGGAGTTGGATCCCAACTTCGCCGCCACCGAGGAAGCGGGCGCTCCGCCCGCCGCCGCCGCCGGCGAGGTGCCGGAAAAACCCGTGGGCGAAAAGAAGGGCGAAGTCAAAACCCCCGCGCTCAAGGCGTTTGGCCGCGACCTCACCGAAATCGCCCGCAAGAGCGAGATGGATCCGGTCATCGGCCGCAAAAACGAAATCGAACGCGTCATCCAGATTCTCTGCCGCCGCACGAAAAATAATCCCGTGCTGCTCGGCGAAGCCGGCGTGGGCAAGACCGCCATCGTCGAAGGACTCGCCCAAGAAATCGCCAGCGGCAACGTCCCGGAGTTGCTCCGCGACAAACGCGTCATCACGCTGGATCTCGCGCTGATGGTTGCCGGCACCAAGTATCGCGGCCAGTTTGAAGAGCGCATCAAGGCGGTCATGGACGAAATCCGCCGCGCGAAAAACATCATCCTGTTCATCGACGAGCTGCACACCATCGTCGGCGCGGGTTCCGCCGAAGGCACGATGGACGCGTCGAACATCATCAAGCCCGCCCTGAGCCGTGGCGAATTGCAGTGCATCGGCGCGACCACGCTCAACGAGTACCGCAAATACATCGAGAAAGACGCCGCGCTCGAACGCCGCTTCCAGTCGGTGAAAGTGGAAGCCCCGTCCATCGAGGAGGCCATTTTGATTTTGAAGGGGCTCCGCCAGAAATACGAAGAACATCACAAGGCCGAGTTCACCGACAAAGCCATCGAAGCCTCGGTGAAACTCTCGGATCGTTACATCACCGACCGGTTCCTGCCGGACAAGGCGATTGACTTGATGGACGAGGCCGGCTCGCGGGCGCGCATCGGCACCATGACCCGGCCACCCGAAGTCAAAGGTCTCGAAACCGAAATTGACGACATCAAGTCGCAGAAGGAACGCGCGATCAAGAACCAGGATTTCGAAGGCGCCGCCGCCATGCGCGACAAGGAAAAGCACGCCAAGGAAAAACTGGAAGCGGTCTTGAAGGACTGGCGCACCACCCGTGAAGAAAAACGCGTGAAGGTGGACGAGGAAGACATCTTGCACGTCGTCTCCAAGTGGACCGGCATTCCGCTGCAACGCATGGAGCAGGGCGACATGGACCGCTTGTTCCAGGTTGAAGTGGAAATGTCCAAGGTCGTCATCGGGCAGAAGGAAGGCGTCTCGGCCATCTGCAAAGCCCTGCGTCGTTCGCGCGCGGACCTGAAAGATCCGCGCCGTCCCATCGGCACTTTTGCGCTGCTCGGCCCGACGGGCGTCGGCAAAACGCTGCTGGCCAAAACGCTCGCGGAGCAGATGTTCGGGGACAGCAAATCGCTGATCCAACTCGACATGAGCGAGTACATGGAGAAGTTCAACGTCTCCCGCCTCGTCGGTTCGCCGCCCGGTTACGTCGGTTATGAAGAAGGCGGCCAGCTCACCGAGCAGGTGCGGCGCAAGCCTTATTCCGTCGTGCTTTTTGACGAAATTGAGAAGGCGCACCCGGACGTGTGGAACATGCTGTTGCAGATTCTTGAGGAAGGCAAACTGACCGACAACATGGGGCGCGTGGTCAACTTCCGCAACACGATCATTCTGATGACCTCAAACGTCGGCTCGGACACGATCAAGAAGCAGTCCTCGTTGGGCTTCTCGCCGATCTCCGATGAAGGCACCTATGAAAAAATGCGCGAGAAAATTCTCGACGAGGCGAGGAAAACTTTCCGGCCGGAATTCTTGAACCGTTTGGACGACATCATCGTCTTCCGTTCAATGACCAAGCCCGATCTGATTCAGATCCTGGATCTGGAAATCGCCAAGGTCGGCGCGCGACTGAAGACCAAACACATCGGGCTGGTGCTGGACGAGAAGGCCAAAGACTTCCTCGTGGGCAAGGGCTACGATCCGCAATACGGCGCGCGTCCGATGCGCCGCTCGGTGGAACGCTACCTCGAAGACCCGCTGGCGGAGGAAATCCTGCGCGGCAACCTGCATGAAGGCGAGCCGATCATTGTCACCAGCGACAATGACAAGCTCGTGTTTACGCAGAAGGCCGCCACGGAAGGCGCGCTGTCGAGCTGAACGTTACTGATTGAATTCAAAGTGCCGGGAGGAATTCGTTTTTCTCCCGGCATTTTTTATTGCCCGGAACAATGCCGAGGATGACGGGCGCGGGTCTTGCCTGGTTGCTGGCACTGCATCGCAGGCGAATTTTCATTCCGACTTCACAGTTTTCCAGAACTAAGTTTGACATTCAATTAGGCGTCTGGCTACTTCGGCGGGCATTAAAACGAATATGAATCAACACGCAAAAACAGGGGCGGGGCTGGTCGCTAAATTACAGCTGCTCGCGTTCGTCTTTTTTACTGCGGCTGCTCCTTTGCTGGCGCGGGATATTCCGGCGTTCTACGGCCAGGTTTGCGCAAACTGCCACGGAAAAAATCTGGAAGGCGCGCAGGCCCCGGGCTTGTTGAAGCCGGAGTTGTTCAAGCACGGCACCGACGATGTGAGTCTTGCCCGCAGCATCCGCGACGGTTATCCCACGAACAACATGGTTGCGTGGAAGATGGTTTTGAGCGAGGCGGAGATTCGAGTGATGGTGGTTTTTATCCGCGAGAAACAGGAGCAGTTCCGGCGCGGGCAGTTGACGTTTCCCAAACCGGTGGACGGACAGGTCGTAGAAAGCAAGGAGCACAAGTTCCGGCTCAAGAATGTTGTGGCTGAGGGTTTGCAGACGCCGTGGTCGTTCGCGTTCCTGCCGGACGGCCGGATGCTGGTCACGGAGTTGCCGGGCCGGTTGCGCGTGGTGAAGGAAGGTGAACCGCTGGGTGAACCGGTGGCCGGCACGCCGCCCGTCCGCGCCCGTGGACAAGGCGGACTGCTGGAGGTCGCGCTGCATCCGGGATATGCGAGCAACGGCTGGGTTTATCTGACGTTCAGCGATCCGTACACCAACGCCAACGGCCAGGTGCTGGGTCTCACCTCCGTGGCGCGAGGCCGCATCAAGGACAACCGCTGGTCGGACGGTGAAATTATTTTCCGCGCCCCATATTCGTTTTACAAGCCGTCGGACATTCACTTCGGTTCGCGCCTGGCGTTCGACGGCGAGGGACATTTATTTTTCTCGATGGGCGAACGCGGGGAAAAAGACAACGCCCAGGACATCACGCGACCCAACGGAAAAATCCATCGCATCTTCGACGATGGCCGGATTCCCGCCGACAATCCGTTCGTCGGTGTTTCCAACGCCTTCCCGAGCATCTGGTGCTACGGCAACCGCAATCCCCAGGGACTCACGCGGCATCCCGTCACCGGCGAACTCTGGGAGGCCGAACACGGCCCGCGCGGCGGCGACGAGATCAACTGGATTCGCAAGGGGTTGAACTACGGCTGGCCGGTGATCAGCTACGGCATGGATTACAACGGCGCGCCGATCGCGGAAGGCACCGCGCGAGAAGGCCTGGAACAGCCGGTGACTTACTGGACGCCTTCCATCGCCGTGTGTGCGATCACGTTTTATTCCGGCGACAAGTTTCCGCACTGGAAAAACAACCTGTTCGTCACCGCGCTCGCCCAGCAGGAACTCCGTCGGCTGATCATGGACGGGCATCAAGTCGTGGAGCAGGAAGTTTTGTTCAAGGACATCGGGCGCGTGCGTTACGTGGCCAACGGTCCCGACGGCTGCATTTACGTGGCGCTGAACGGGCCGGATCGGATCGTCCGGTTGGAACCCGTGGCCAAATAAATTCTTCGCACGGAGTGGTTGGCTCGACGCCTTTTTCACGCGGCTGACCAGGGTTGAAAAATAATTTCGTCTTCATGCCGGCTTAAGGTGGCGTCGTGTAGGTTGGCGTCATGAAAATTGAAATGAACTTCAACCAACGCCCGGGCGGGTCAGTGAACTGCCGGGGCGAGCGTTGAAAAATTTTCTACAACCACCGACCGCTTCGATGGCGGCCGACAACCAAAAAAGAGAAAGACAAAAAATGAAAACGACCAGCAAAGCAGTCCTCGCCATGCTCGCACTCGGTGCCTCCGCATGGGTCATCATCGCCCAGGACAACAACAACGGCCCCGCCGCCGGTCAGCGTCCGCCGCGTCGTCAGCGTCCAAACATGGAAGCCCAGGACGGGCCGGGCGGCCCGGATGGATCAGGCAACGCCCCGATGCGCCGGAACCGTCCGCCGCTGCCCTTGGTGATCCGCGCGCTGGACGCCAACCATGACGGCGTCGTGGATGCGGACGAGATCGCCAATGCCGCGACCGTCCTCAAGACGCTCGACAAGGATGGCGATGGAAAATTGTCCATTCCGGAACTGATGGGACCGCCGCCGCAGGGAATGGGTCGCCCGGGCCAAGGGCAGGGGGATGGCCCGCAAGGCCGTCCGCAGCGGGCGAATGGTGACGCGGGTTTTGATGGCCCGCCCGGTCCTCCGCCCGGCGACCAGCAGTAATTCGACGCCAAACAAAATGGGCGGATGAGGATGCAGCCGGGTGCGTCTCATCCGCCAAATTTTTTTTCGCCACGATCACTTCGCCACGATCACTTCGCCACGATCACTTCGATATTTTTCTTCCGCAGTTGATTAACAAGTTCGCGCGGCGCTTTGCTGTCCGTGACGATGGTGTCAATCGCCTCCAGTCCACACAGCGGCAGCACGGATTGGCGGCCAAACTTCGTGTGGTCAAAACAGAAAATCACCTTCTGCGCCGCGTGGAGCATCGCGCGCTGGATGTCAATCAACAGGCCGTGCGAGTTGCTCACGCCTTCGAGCGAGATGCCGCCGCCGCTCATGATCGCCACGTCCGCGTGCATGGTCTTCATCGCCTCCACCGTCAGCGGCCCGACCAGCACGCCGAGCTTCGGATAGATCACGCCGCCGGTAACGACGACTTCCAACCGGTTCGCCCCGGCGAAAAGCTGCGCGATAGGCAGTGAGTTGGTGATGATGTGCGGCGCAATTTCTTCAAGATGCCGTGCGACGTGATAGGTGGTTGTGCCGGCGTCAATGATCACCGTTTGGTTCGGCTGGATCAACGCGGCGCAGGCTTTGCCGATGAGTTCCTTTTCCTCCAACTGATGCGTGTCGCGCGCTGAGAAAGTGAATTCATCCGTCGCAGGAACCAGCAGCCGGGCGCCGCCGTGGGTGCGCTTGACGAGGCCGGTGGCTTCGAGCGCGGTGAGGTCGCGGCGCACGGTGGATTCCGAGGCGTCCACCTCTTTGGCCAGTTCCTCCAACGAGGCGAACTCCACCTTTTGCAGGTAGCTGGCGATGCGTTGCTGGCGTTCTTCGGATGACATCTTGGAATCACTGTGAAAGATATTGGAAGATTTTGCAAGATAATTGTTGACGTGTTTCTAAAATCTGTCAGATTCTGTCGCAACGCTATGACAGCACCGAGTCCCACTTTGCACCGCGCGGTCGTCGAACATCTGGTTCGGCAGTCGGTCTATTCGCGCCTCGGCAAGCCCTTGCCGGCCGCCGCCGCCGCGCCGAATCCGCTGCTGGTGAACATCAGCGCCCGGCATTGCCACCTCACTCAGGAGGCGGTCGAAATACTTTTTGGCAAAGGGCACCAGCTCACCGTTCACAAGTGGCTGTATCAGGACGCGCAGTTTGCCGCGAAGGAAACGCTCACCCTGATCGGGCCGCGCAGCCGCGTGATTTCCAATCTCCGCATCCTCGGCCCGTGCCGGAGTTTGAATCAAGTTGAACTTGCTTACACCGACGGCATCGCACTCGGTTTTGATCTGCCGCTGCGCAGTTCCGGCGACATCAAAGGCACGCTCGGCTGCATGTTGATGGGGCCAGCGGGATTTTTTGAAATGCCGGAAGGCGTCATCCGCGCGTTGCGGCATGTGCATCTTTCACCCGCAGATGCCGACTATCATGGCGTGAAGCAAGGGGATTTCATGAAGCTCAAAATCGGCGGCGAGTGCGGTATCACGCTCGACCGGATGTTGTGCCGCGTGGATAAAAGCTTCAAACAGGAAGTCCACATTGACACCGACGAAGGCAACGCGTGCAACCTCCAGCCCAACACGCCGTGTGAACTGGTCAAATAATTTCTCACAACTCTCAACCACCAACCAAAAATAAAATATGAGTGAAGCATTAGGCATGATCGAAACCAAAGGCTACGTCGGCAGCGTCGAAGCCAGCGACGCGATGGTGAAAGCCGCCAACGTTCGCCTCGTCAAAACCATCCCCATCGGCGGCGGTCTCATCACCGTTCTCTGCCAGGGCGACGTCGGCAGCGTCAAAGCCGCCGTGGACGCCGGTTCCAAGGCTGCGGCCAAGGTCGGCGAACTCGTCAGCTCCCACATCCTCGCGCGGCCGCACGATGATTTGGTCGCCGCGTTTGTCGGAGTGGACAATGGCGGGAAGAAGTAACAACGCGAAACTAGAAACTTCAAACTCGAAACTAAATTTATGGCTCAACAAGCAATTGGAATGATCGAATGCAAAGGCCTGTGCGCCTTGCTCGAAGCAACTGACGCCGCGCTCAAGTCGGCGAACGTCACGTTCACCGGCTGGGAAAAAGTCGGCAGCGGTTATGTCACCGGGTTTTTCCGGGGAGATGTCGCGGCTGTGAAAGCTGCGACCGACGCCGGTGCTGCGGCAGCCGCGCAAGTCGGTCAGGTGATCAGCGTGCAGGTGATTCCGCGTCCGCACGAAAGCCTCGCGGGACTCGGCAAGTGGCTCCAGTAAATTAAAAATTCAAAATGAAGACACGGTCTGGTCACGCGGTTGATGTGACTGCCGCCCATTTTGAATTTTTACTTTTACATTTTTAATTGATGAAGATTCTCATCGCCAATCTCGGCACGACCTCGCTCAAGTGGCGGCTGTTCGATTCCTCGAACAGTCCCGAGCGCCTGCTCCACAAGGGCGGGTTCGAGCGCGTGACGGATTATCCCAAGGCGATTCAGGATTGCCTCTCGGAGTTGAAAAACTCCGGCGCGTTGGCCAGCGAGAACGAGTTGTCCGCCGTCGGCTTCAAAACGGTTTTGGCCAAAGATGTCACCGGCTGCGTGCGGCTGGACGAGCGCGCGTTGCAGGCGATGGCGGATTACAACGGTCTGGCACCCGCGCACAATCCGCCTTACATCGCCGGCATCCGGCAATTCGCGGCGCGGATTCCGAACGTGCCACTGCTTGGGTTGTTCGAGACGGCGTTCTATCAGTTCGCACCCCCGGCGATGATGCGTTATGCCGTTCCCGCCGCGTGGCACGAAGCGGGCGTTCGCCGTTTTGGATTTCACGGCGCAAGTCACAAGTTCATCGCCGAGCGCTCAGCGGAACTGCTGGGTCGTGAAGATGTGGCCGAACGCGCCCGCCGGCTTTACGTGGACGGCGGCAGAACCAAAATCAACGGCGCTCCGCTGCGGGTGATCTCGTGTCATCTCGGCGGCAGTTCGAGCGTCACAGGAATTTTGAACGGCGCAGCCATCGGCACGAGCATGGGCATGAGTCCGCAATCCGGTTTGCCGCAGAACAACCGCGTGGGCGACCTTGATGCTGAAGCCGTTCCTTACGCCGTGAAAACTTTCGGCATCACCATCGAAGAGGCCCAGCGGCAACTCTCGAAAGAGTCCGGCCTCAAAGGATTGAGCGGCGTGTCCAACGACATCCGCGAGATTCAGGAAGCGGCCGCGAAGCAAAACGCCGCCGCTCAAATGTCGTTGGATGTTTATGTCGCCAGCGCGCGCCACTGGATCGGCAGCTATTTCTTTGAACTGAACGGCGCGGACGCGATTGTGTTCACCGCGGGCATCGGTGAAAACCGCGCGGAAATCCGTGAGGCAATTTGCGCGAACCTGGATCAGCTCGGCATCGTGCTGGACATGGACAAGAACAAATCCACCCGCGCCACCGAAGCTGTGATCAGCGCGGCGAACTCGCGCGTTAAGGTCATGGTGATCCCAACGAACGAAGAACTCGTCGTGGCCCGCGAAGTGAAACGATTTTTAGAGAACAACTGATTTACTCCCAACCATCAAACACAAATAAATTATGGCACATCAAGCAATCGGAATGATCGAAACCCGCGGCCTCGTCGCTCTCGTTGAGGGCACGGACGCGATGCTCAAGGCGGCGAACGTGGAACTCGCCGGCCCCATGACCCAGGTCGGCAACGCGCTCTGCACGGCGGTTGTCGTCGGCGACGTCGCCGCCGTCAAAGCCGCCGTGGACGCCGGCGCGCAGGCCATCAAAGCCATCAAGGGCGAAGTGGTCAGCGTGCATGTCATCGCCCGTCCGCATCAAGACGTGGAAGCGGTGCTGCCTAAAAAGAAGTAAAACGTGAAACGTGAGCGGTTACAGCTGCTTCACTTCACGTTTCACTCCTCACGCATCACACTTATTTATGTTCCTCGCCCGAGTAGAAGGCTCCGTGGTAGCCACCAAGAAAGATCCGAACATGTCGGGACGCAAGCTGCTGCTGTTGCGGCCGCAGCTCGTGGACGACAAAGACCCGACGAAGTTCCGTCCGGGCGCGAACACCGTCGTGGCGGTGGACGGCCTCGGCGCGGGCATTGGCGAGATGGTGTTGTTCTGCCAGGGCAGCAGCGCGCGGCTTTCGCCCGGCATGAAGGACGCGCCGGTGGACGCGGTGATCATTGGCATCGTGGATACGGTGGATGTTTTCGGGAAGGAAATTTTCAGTGCAAAAACGTAGCCTCGGCCCTGCGGGCCGAAGGTTGGCGCGCAGCGCCAACGCTACACATAAAAAAATATGAGCGCCGTGAACGAAACTTTAATTCGAGATGTGGTCTCCGAAGTGTTGGGCCGCTTGAATGGCGCGGTTGCACCGGCCAGAGCTTCGGCTCCGGCGGCGCCCAAGGCGGACTGCGGTTGCGGCGACAAGCGGGTGAACATCGCGACGGGCGGCAGCCTCAGTTCTGGCTCCGGCAAGTATGGCGTTTTCTCCGACGCGAACGAGGCTTGCGCGGCTGCGCATGAAGGCTTTCTCCAGCTTCGCCAAAAAGGCATGGCGGCGCGGGCCAAGGTCGTTGAGATCGTCAAGACGATGGCCGAGGCGAACGCGGTGGAGTGGGGCCGCATTGAACTGGAGGAGACGAAAATCGGCCGGCTCGATCACAAGATTGCCAAGCTGCAGATCATCAAGCTCGTTCCGGGTGTGGAGTGGCTTCGTCCCGACGCCCGCAGCGGCGATCACGGCATCACGCTCGAAGAATACACCCCGTTCGGCGTCGTGGCCGCGATCACGCCTTCGACGCATTCGATTCCAACCTTGAGCGGCAACGTCGTCAACATCATCGCGGCCGGCAACGGCGTGGTGTTTAACGCGCATCCGTCGGCGGCGAAATGCGCGGCGCTGGCCGTGCGCGAATATAACCGGGCGATTGAACGTGAGACGGGCATCCGCAACCTGATCACGATCATCGAGACGCCGACGCTGGATTCATTCAAAGCGATTTGCAGTCACGAAGCCGTTCGGTTGCTGTGCGTGACCGGCGGGCCGATGGTCGTCAAAGCCGCGATGCAGACGGGCAAGCGCGCGATCTGCGCCGGGCCGGGAAATCCGCCAGTGTTCGTGGACGACACTTGCTGTCCGACGCGTGCGGCCAAGGCGATCATTCAAGGCGCGGCGTTCGACAACAATCTGCTGTGCATCGGCGAGAAGGAAGTGTTCGTCCTCGACAGCGTGGCGGACAAGTTGATGCAGCGCATGTCCGAGAACGGCGCGGTAAAGTTGAATTCAAACCAACTGGATCAGTTGACCAAGGCGGCGTTCACCTTCAAGGAAGGGCAGGGCGGGGGCTGCGGACATGCGATGACGAACAAGGAATTTATCGGCAAGGATCCGTCCGTGCTGGCGAAGGCGGCGGGCGTGGACATCAAGCCAGACACGCAACTGCTGTTCGCCGAGACCGACGCGAACCATGCGTTTGTGCAGGAGGAACAGATGATGCCGATGCTGCCGATCGTGCGCGTGAAGAGCGTCGAGGAAGGCATTGAGCGCGCGCTTCAGGCGGAGCACAACTACAAGCACACGGCGATCATCCACTCGCACGACGTGGAAAACATCACCGCGATGGCGCGCGCGTTGGACACGACGTTGTTCGTGAAGAACGGGCCGTCGCCGGCCGGTCTGGGTCTGGGCGGTGAAGGTTATCTGAGCTTTTCCATCGCCACACCGACGGGCGAGGGCATCACAAATCCCAAGACGTTTTGCCGCGTGCGGCGGTGCGTGATGGTGGATAATCTGCGGATTTATTAAACACGGATGAATACGGATAAACACGGATGGAGTGGTAGTGGCACGGGCGTCCCGCCCGTGCGGTTCTGTGAGGACGCCAGTCCGTCGGGCATCAGGAACACACGGGCGGGACGCCCGTGCCACTACAATTTATGCTCCTAGCCCGTGTTGAAGGCAATGTGGTCGCGACCCGGAAGCATCCGAGCTTTGAGGGTTGGCGCTTCGTGATCTGCCAGCCGATCAATGGCGCGGGCGAGCCGGAAGGCGCGCCGCAGGTGGCGATTGATCCGCACGGCGCGGGGCTGCATCAGCGCGTGATCATTTCGTCGGACGGCCTGGCCGCGCGCAAAACCGTGGGCGACAAAAAAAGTCCGGCGCGCTGGATGATCACCGGCATCGTGGATGAGAAAGAGCCGGGAGTGCCGGTATGAAAATGACGAATGA
>JAYWBR010000180.1:0-16743 GCA_043781315.1 Verrucomicrobiota bacterium
TGCTGCTGACGCTGTGGCTGTCCTTCGCGGCCGGGGCGGTGCTGCTGGGACTCAATCTCGTGTCGGGCGAGGGCGTGGCCGTGGTGAATGGTGTGGTCACGCTCTGGCAGGTGTTGCTGGCGGTGTTTCTCGTGGCGCAACTGGTGCAGGCCGATCCGCTCGTCGGTTCCAGCGCGGCGTGGCTGACGCGGCCGGTGCGGCGGGCGCATCTATTCTGGGCGAAGTCGGCGTTCATGCTCGTGTGCGTGCTCGTGCCGCGACTGGCCGCGCAATCGGTGATCTGGCTGCTCCGTGATTACACCGCGCATCAGATGATTTGCGCCGCGCTGGAATCGCTGCTGTTCAGCGGCGTGGTGGTGGCGGTGACGGCGGTGCTGGCGGCGGTGACGCGCGATCTGCCGAGGTTTTTTCTCGCAGTCGGGATTGGCATCGCCGGGATGTTTGTGTGGGCGGTGCTGCTGGAAATGATGAAGCGTGCGGGGATGCTTCACGAAGTCGGCGGAGGTTCGGCCTCGCTCAACCTGAGCCAGATCGTGCTGGGATTTGCGGTGCTTGGCATTGGCGCGACGCTGGGCTGGATCGTGCAGGCATGGTGCGGCTTTCGTCGGGCGGGAATCACCCTGCTGGCGTCGGGGTTGCTGGCGGTTCCGTTCATCACGATGCGCTCGCCGCTCAATTTTCTAAGTCCCCGGCTGACACCAAGCGTGCCGCTCACGCTTTCCGTCTGGCAAACCAACCTGCCTGCCGCCGGTGAAGCCAGCCAGCAGTTGTTTTCGGAGCTGATCTTAAACGGCGTGCCGACGCAGCATGTTGCGGTCGTGCACGAGTTATATTCACAAATTCAATTCCACAGCGACCGGCGGACGACGTTTATCCCGCACTTTCCGTATAACATCAATGGTGGACGGTTGCGCCCGGCGGATTCCGAACAGGGTGAAAATTATTTCCGCCTGCTCCGCGATTTTTTTCCGGCGCAGACGCTGTGGTTTGACAACAACAATCGTGGCGGCATCGGCACGGCGCTTTACGACGAGAAGATGATGAAGCGTTACACCAACCGTCCGCCGGTGGGAAAACTTTCCGGCAACCTCGAGCTGGATTTGTTCGCCGTTAAAAAAGTGGCCGAGCTGCCGGTGCGTCCCAGCCGGGTGGCGATTCAGCCCGGCTGGAGCGTGAGCGTGCAGCAGGTGAAGTTCACCGGCGACACCATCACGGTGGTGTTGGAGGAAGGCACGCCCAGCCTGATGCTGGATCGTGATGACGTTGGGGTAAACTCCTATTTGCAGGGCGTAGCATCGGCGTATTGCACCTACGTGCTGTACCATCCCGGCTCGGGCGAAGCCTACGTGGTTGACCAGCGATATTCGGTGAATTCCTATCGCTCGATTCTCAGTGGGGAGTGGGAGTCGCAGCTCCAACTGCGGCTGCGCTTCCCGTATCCGGCGTGGCGTGAACGGTTCGCCGGGGTGACGGCGGCAGAATGGCTGCGCGAGGCGCGGCTGGTGGTCTTCGCGCCGGTCTATGCGGGCACGGCGAAACTGGATTTTCAAAAGGACGATTACGTCTGGCCGGTCAATTTCAACAACACCGCGCAGGAAAAGAAATTCCTCGCCGACCGCGATGCCATCGAGCAAGCCGCGCTGCCACCAAACCCCACCGCCGCGCAACTCGACGCCTACCTCGACACGCTCTGTCGGAACGCACCGGAGAATGTGGACGGGAATTTTCGCACGCTGATCAAGGCCAAGTTCGCCGCCGTCGGCACCAATGGTTTGCCCGCGCTGATCCGCCGCCTGCCGCTGGATCGCACGGTGGAAAATAATTACGCCCTGCCTGCCATTCGCAAGCTGGCCACGCGCGAACATCTGCCGGAACTGCTCGCCGCGCTGCGCCGCGATCCTGAAGTCGTGAGCGTTTTCACCCAGAAACACTGGGAAGCCGACGTGCGCGAAACGCTGATCGGCGAATTGAAAAGCCGCGCCCGCCCGCTGCCTGCCGAGGCGTTGCGCATCGTGGCCGAGGCGAAGGACGCGCAGACGTACGATGATTTGCGCTGGCACTTTCTCCGCTTGAACACCGACCAGCACCTTGTCATTCCGGCCTTGGAACAATGCCCCGGCTTCGACACGGTGGCGCTGGTGCGCGAAGCGTGGGCGCGTTCGCGGATCGGTCTGGTCGGCGGTGCCGGCCTCGCGGTGGCGGCGGCGAAACAGGGATTGCCTGATGCTCTGACGGTGGCGGTCGTGACTTTGGAAAACACCGATGCGAAAAGCCGCCGGCCAAGCGACCTCGCGCAACTCGCTGCGCTGACTGGCTACGCCGGCCCGAACGGCCAGATGCTCGCGTGGCTCGAGGAAAACGCGGGTCAGTTTCCATTCGACGACAACCAGACGCTCGCGTGGCTCGGCAAAAATCTGGGGCGCTTTCAATTCGATGAAGTGCAGCAGCGGTACGCGCTTGAGGCGAAACATTGACCGGATTTTGTCCGGGGAATGATGGTCGGAGGAATGGATTCACAAGGAGGTGTTTTGGCCGTCTATTGTTCTGACAATCATTCTCTGACGTTTTCCTGCCGGCTGAATTTTCGTGTGTTTCGTGTGTTTCGGGGTTAATAAATTCCGATGCGAACACTTCTCATCGGCATTGACAGCGGCACGCAATCCACCAAGGCGCTGGTGGTGGACGCGAAATCCGGCAAGGTTCTCGGCACGGGCGTCGGCGCGTATGATTTGATCTCCAACCTCCCGCCCGGCGCGAAGGAGCAGCATCCCCGCGACTGGCTGGCCGCCACGCGCACCGCCATCCAGTCCGCGCTCAAGCAGGCGAAAGCCCAGGCGTCCGAGGTCGTCGCCATCGGCGTGAGCGGACAGCAGCACGGCTTTGTGCCGCTCGATAAAACCGGCGCAGTCATCCGCCCGGCGAAACTCTGGTGCGACACCACCACGCAAACCGAGTGCGAAGAAATCACCGCGAAGCTCGGCGGCCCGAAAAAAACCATCGCCACCATTGGCAACGCGGTGCTGCCGGGATTCACCGCGCCGAAAATCCTCTGGCTGAAAAAGCACGAGCCGAAAAATTTTGCGAAGCTCGCCACGGTGCTGCTGCCGCATGACTATTTGAATTACTGGCTGACCGGCGCGGCCACGATGGAATACGGCGACGCCAGCGGCACGGCGTTGCTGGATGTGCGGAAGCGTCAGTGGAGCGCGGCAATGCTCAAGGCGATTGATCCTTCGCTCGCCGGGAAATTACCCCGCCTGATTGCAAGCGATGAACCGGCAGGGAAACTTTCCGCCGCCACCGCCCGGGAACTGGGCTTGAACCCCGGCGTGCTTGTCAGCGCGGGCGGCGGCGACAACATGATGGGCGCGATCGGCACCGGCAACACACGGCAGGGCATCATCACCGCGAGCTTCGGCACGAGCGGGACAATTTACGCGTGCGCGGACAAACCGGTCGTTGATCCCATCGGCGAGATCGCGGCGTTTTGTGACTCGACGAACCGCTGGCTGCCGTTGCTTTGCACGATGAACGTGACCGTCGCCACCGAAATGATGCGCGCGGATTTTGGCTACACCCATGAGCAATTTGAGAAGAAGGCCGCGACCGTGCCGTCCGGGTCGAACGGCCTGCTGCTGCTGCCGTATCTCGAAGGCGAACGCACCCCGAATGTCCCCGACGGCACCGGCACGATGATTGGCATCAACGCGAAAACGTTCCGCGCCGGTCATTATTGCCGCGCGGCGATGGAAGGCGTGACACTCGGGATGAACTACGGTTTGCGTCGGCTGGCCACGCTGGGTGTGCAGGCGAAACAAATTCGCGCGACGGGCGGCGGCGCGAAATCCAAACTCTGGCGGCAGATCATGGCGGACGTGTTCAACGCGGAAGTGGTGACGCTGAAAGTGAGCGAAGGCGCGGCGTACGGCGCGGCGTTGCAGGCGCTCTGGTGCTGGCGATTGCAGGCGGGCGAGAAAATTTCCATCAGCGATCTGAGCGACAAGTTCGTCACGCTCAACCGCGCCGAGACGGCGACGCCGAAAAAGGCGGCGGTGGAAACGTATCGCGAGTTGCAGGCGTTGCAGGATGATTTGTCGCAAGCGCTGCGCGGCGTGTTTGCGAAACACCGGAAGTTTTTGAACCGCTAATCTGCGCTGATCCACGCTAATCAATCAGCGAAGATTAGCGGGGATTAGCGGTTGAAAATATGAAAGACGAAACTTCCCAACGGTTGGAACGCATCGAAGCCAGCCTCGCCCACCTCGAACATCACGTCGAGCAGTTGAATGAGGTGATCATCGGGCAGGGGAAGGAATTGGACGGTTTGAAGCGGCAGGTGCAGCGGCAAGCGGCGACGATGGACTCGCTGGAGATGGACCGGATCAAGGCCACCAACGCCAAGCCGCCGCATCACTAACGGCGGGGCCGGGCGCTTAGATGCACCAGGCGGAGGTCAGCCAGGAAACCACCACCAGACGGAACAGGCAGCGGTCAACGATGAACTGCTGCATGGTCTTCTGCAGATTCAGTTGGTGGGCGAGAAAAGCTTTCATATTTATGCTTAATTTCTGAAGTCAGCTTGCCAGCCGTCCGCACTTTCCACAATCGCGGCTGTCCGGATTAACCACCCGGGGTGCCTCCGAACCCTGCCCCCGTAGCGCGGACTTCCAGTCGGCTGTATCGCTGGTTTCCAACCAGCCGGGGGAGGTGAAGGCATCGGCGACGCGGGACCATCCAACGCCACGCAGGCTGGAAGCCCGGCGATACAGCAGGTTGGGAAACCTGCGCTACGGTGGCAGGGCGATGCGCCTCGCGTCCCGGGGCGGCCTTGCTTTCCCTTGTCTGGCGAATCACTGGTGCGCTAGAGTCGCGGGCATGGCCCGTTTAATTCTTTCAGCGCTGCTCGTTTCCCTGAGCTGGCAGGCAATCGGTTCAACTCTTCCCGCGCCTGACCTCGTCGTGGCCGCCGACGGCAGCGGCGATTTCAAAACCATCCAGGCCGCCGTCGAGTCCATTTCCAAAACGAACCGCGAACGCATCGTGGTTTTCATCAAGGATGCAATTTACAAAGAGAAAATCCGCGTGGACGCCTCGTTCGTCACGCTGCGTGGCGAGAGCCGCAAAGGAACGCGCATCGAGTTCCCACAGCTCAACGACGACTTCACTGCCCACCCGGATGAACTTGGACGCGCTGTCATCAATCTCAATCGCGCCGACGATTTCGTGCTGGAAAATCTCACGGCGGAAAACACAGCCGGCATCATCGGCCCGCACTCGTTCACGATTTACGGCACGGGTGATCGCACGGTGATCGTGGATTGCGACGTGTTGAGCCACGGCGCCGATACGGTGTCGCTGTGGCTCGGCGAGCGTGGCCGGTATTACCATGCGCGCTGCAACTTCAGCGGCTCGGTGGATTTCATTTGTCCGCGCGGCTGGTGCTACGTGACCGATTGCAATTTTTACGAATGGAAAAACACTGCCGCGACCTGGCACGACGGCTCGCGGAACCAGGACATGAAGTTTGTTCTGCGCCACTGCCAGTTCGACGGCACGAACGATTGGGTGCTCGCGCGGCATCACGCCGACGCGCAATTTTATTATCTCGACTGCTCGTTCTCGAAAACCATGACCGACAAGCCGCCGCGCCGCGTGATCTATCCGCCCGGCAATGCGCCCGCCACCAAAGCGGATCGCAAACGAAACCAAGATCTCGACGCGAAAAATCTCTGGGGCGAGCGCGCTTACTTCTGGAACTGCCATCGTGACGGCGGCGATTACGGCTGGCACACGAACAATCTCGCGTCCGCCGCCGGTTCGCCGAAGCCGGAAGAAATCACCGCC
Organism: Verrucomicrobiota bacterium; assembly: GCA_043781315.1. GTDB lineage: Bacteria > Verrucomicrobiota > Verrucomicrobiia > Limisphaerales > CAIQOK01 > CAIQOK01. The sequence goes on from JAYWBR010000180.1 coordinate 5,845, forward strand.
GCGTGGACATTTGCGGGCAAATGGAATCCGGAAAATTTGTCCGGCCCGGCGATTCGGCAAATCCAAACCGGCGCGGGCCAGATCGGAGTCACGTTCAGTGAGGATGTCACTGTCAAAGGCAAGCCGCGACTGGCTTTGCGTGGCGGCGGTTTTGCCGATTATGACTCCGGTAGCGGAAGCGTTGCGCTCGTCTTTAATTTTCCCAAAGAGACGACGAGCGAAGTGGCGGCGGTGGATTTGAACGGCGGCGCGATCATCGCCTCGGAAGCGGCGGCGACTCCTCGGATGGCGCAGCTTTCATTGCCTCGTAGCGGCGCGTCGGCAGACCGCCGCTGACTATTCTCAAAACGGATGGCGGCGCTCTGCCGAGACGCCGCTACGCGGTTCACGCACCTCGACTTCGCGCGTGGGTTTGCTAGGTTCGTTGCGTGAGTTTTGTTTCTGAATTTAATTCGTTGCCGCTGGCATCCTTGGTCAGGCGTTCGTTGAACACGGACGTTGCCGCCGTGCGCGAGTCGCTGCTGAAGGATAAACTTTCCCTGGCCGATTTCGCCGCGCTGATTTCGCCGGCCGCCAGCGGGGTTTTGGAAACGTTGGCGCAACGTTCGCAGGCTTTGACGCAGCAACGTTTCGGCAAGACCATCCGGCTCTTCGCGCCGCTTTATCTTTCCAACGAGTGCATCAACAACTGTAAATACTGCGGCTTCTCGCGCGACAACGCCATCCTGCGCGTGACGCTGTCTGTGGACGAAGTGCGGCGCGAGGCGGGCGCTCTGGCGGCGGAGGGTTTCCGCAACCTGCTGCTCGTGGCGGGCGAACATCCCAAGTTTGTTTCCAACGGTTACATGCGGGACTGCGTCGCGGCCTTGCACACGGACTGGCCGAGCGTCTCGCTGGAAGTCGGGCCGATGGAAACCGACGAATACCGTCCGCTCGTGGCGGCGGGCGCGGACGGGTTGGTGGTGTATCAGGAAACGTACGACCGCGCGGTCTATGACGACCTGCACACCGCCGGGCCGAAAAAGAATTTTGACTGGCGGCTGGAAACGCCCGAGCGCGCGTACGCGGCGGGCTTCCGTCGGCTCGGCATCGGCGCGTTGTTCGGACTGGCGGACTGGCGGTACGAGGCGCTCTGCGTGGCGGCCCACGCGGATTTTTTATTGCGGCATTGCTGGAAGGCGCAGGTCACGATTTCGCTGCCGCGCATTCGCCCGTGCGCGGGCGAGTTCCAGCCGCTCACGCATATTTCCGACCGCGAGCTGGCACAACTCATCTGCGCGTTTCGCGTGATGTTTCCCGACGTGGGCATCGTGCTCTCAACGCGCGAACAGCCGAAGCTGCGCGACGGTTTGCTGCCGCTGGGAATCACGATGATGAGCGCGGGCAGCCACACGGAACCGGGCGGTTACACGGGCGCGGGCAAGGAGAAGATTCATCACACCGAGCGCGGGCGGATTGTGGAGCTGGCGTCCGGCGCGAGCGAATGGGCGCCGCAGGAAAACCACGCGACGAATGCGACCGGGCAATTCAACATCGCCGACGAACGCCCGGCGCACGAGGTGGCGGAACTGATCCGGCGGCTGGGCTATGAGCCGGTGTGGAAGGATTGGGATGCGGCGTTGAGCAATTGAAGTTCAACTTGTGATTATATGCGGCCACCAATGACCTATGATTTGTTCAAAATTTCATTAAAAGATAATTCATTTGTCGAAATTCGTTTCGGAGAATTGAAACGTGAAACAATTAGATCCGATAGACCTAGATCAGAAATGCACGTACATCTAGGATTGCAGATTTTTTTGAACTCAGAACTTATCTCTGGATATTGGGCAGGTACGCATTTCGACCCGATAAACGAAGTTCGGATTGGAAATTGGTTGAGATCTCTTGAAAATTTAACTCCTGAAGATATCTATAGTCCGGACGATCTTTTAGAATGCTTAGAGGCATTCTTAATCGACGGATTTTTAGAAATGATGCCTGGGATCGTTCAGAAATCCTCCGCAATAAATCCCCTAAAGCAAAAATGCCCTGATCTGGAAAACGAAATTGTTAAGATGGAGTTCGCTGAGGTTCTTGCAAATGGACAATCAATCGCCGCCAGGCTGCCCTGCACGCTGGAGGAATTTCTCGTCGCGCAAAAGCTGCTGCCCCGTAGCGTGGTGGTGGAGCACAACGGCGAGGCGGTCGCGCCGTCGGAGTTTTCCCGGCGCGTGCTCAACGCGGGCGACCGGCTGGAGATTGTGAAGATCGTGGCGGGCGGTTGATTTGTAGGAGCCGACGTGAGGAGGCTTTGATGCAATGCCGTGGTCGGTTTGATTAGAGACTCCTTACGTCGTCTCCTACCATTTTGATTCATGCCGATTTGGCAATCGGCGTTCCCATGCCGGGACTTGTCGCGCAGGCTTTTCTCGGTTTTAATTTCCCGCGTGATGCAACGAAAGTTTCAATGGCTTTACTACGGTCTGATGGTTTCGCTGTGCGTCCTGCTGGTCTGGTCGGTCTGGCGGTCGGCGGCGCAAAACTCGAATGACGTGGCGGCTGCGGCGGCCGTCGTGACGGCGGGCGGCTTGACCAACCACCCGGCGGGCACCGTCGCCACACTGATCAAGAAGCTGGAAACGCCGGAGTGGGTAGAGCAGCTTGCGGTGAGCTTTCCCATTCTCAAACAGGTTTGGTGGGGCAATGAACTTTGGAAGTATCTGTTCTCGCTCATCTACATCTTCCTCGCGTTTTACATTTCCAAGTTTCTCGATTTCCTGACCCGCGTCTGGCTGAAGCGCTGGGCCGAGAAAACGGAGACCAAGTTCGACGACCTCCTGCTCGAACTGCTCAACGGCCCGGTGCGGGTGGTGGCGTTCGTGATTTTCCTGCGCATCGGGCTGGCTGTGTTTCAATGGCCGGACAAGGTGCAGCTGGTGATGAACAAGTGCTTCACCGTCATTGTGGCGATTTCGCTGCTCTACGCGGTGCTGAAGTTCATTGACCTGCTGATGAATTACTGGCGGCAGCGCCCCCGGTCCGATGCGGACCGCGAATTTGATCAGCAGTTGTTTCCCATCGTCCGCAAAAGCCTGAAGGTATTCGTCATCGTCGTCGGTGCGCTGGTGACGCTCGACAATCTCGGCATCAACATCACGGCGGCCATTGCGTCGCTGTCCATCGGCGGGCTGGCGGTGGGCCTGGCGGCGCAGGATACGCTGGCGAATTTGTTCGGCGCGGTGGCGGTGTTTGTGGACAAGCCGTTCCGCATCGGCGACCGCATCAAGCTGGAGGGCGTGGATGGCACGGTGGAAACCATTGGCCTGCGCAGCACGCGGGTGCGGAGCGTGGACAGCCATCTGGTCGCGATTCCCAACAAGATCATGGGCAATGCGATCATCACCAACATCACGCAGCGGCCACACATCAAAACGGAAATGAACCTCGGCCTGACCTACGACACGACGTCCGCGAAGTTGAAACAGGCGATCGCGCTGCTGGAGGAAATCTACCGGGCGCACTCGCAGACAGAGGATTTGATCGTGAGCTTCAACAAGTTTGCCGACTCCGCCCTGAACGTGCAGGTGATTCATTGGTGGAAGGGGACGGATCAGAAGGTTTATTTCGCCGGGATGCAGGAGTTGAATTTGAAAATCAAGGAACGGTTTGATGCCGAGGGGATCGAGTTCGCGTTCCCGACGCAGACGGTTTACGTGAAGCCGGCCGGGCCGGAAAGGGCGGGGGCGAAATGATTTTCATTTCGGGCGCGGCTCACGTTTCAAGATTTCATAGGCCCGGACATTCCGTATCTTTTCCACATTATGCAATCGTTGACTGACCTCATCTGGTACCACGGACATTTCCTCGGCATCGAATGGTATTTCTGGAAGGTCATCGGGTGGTTGGGTAACGTGGCGTTCACCAGCCGCTTCGTCGTCCAATGGTATGCCACGGAAAAAAAAGGGCAGGTCGTGGTGCCGTCGGCGTTCTGGTGGCTGAGTCTGGCGGGGTCGTGGCTGCTGCTGTCCTACGCGCTTTACCGCCACGATTCGGTGTTCATCTTCGCCAACCTCTTCAACTGGATTCCCTACATCCGCAATCTGGTCATCCACCGAAGGCATGCGGACGCCCATGTGGATTGCGGGAAGTGTGGAAAATCCTGCCCGCCGTCCGCGAAGTTCTGCGCGGAGTGCGGGGCGCGGCTGGTTCCCGAAGTGAAACCCGCCGCGCGGTGAAAGCTACTTTTTCGGGGCGGCGTTGGAGGGATTGACCGTCAACTGATCCATGCCGTATTTTTTGTAGATGGCGTTGAAATCAGGGTGGGCCTTGCCGTAATCCACCAGGCGTTTGACGAAATCATTCATCATCGGCTCCTGGTTCTTGGTGTATTCCTCGATCATGGGCTTGACGCTGTTCAAATCCACGCCGGCATATTTGTTCTGGCTCCGGAGAAACACTGTGAAAATGCCGCTGACCATGATCAGCAGGATCAAGGTCATCTGCACTTGTCGGCGCAAACACTGGCATTGCGCTTGCAACTCGGTCACGTCGGGAGTGGGATTGGATTCGTCCATAAGCCGGTTACTTGGTTGCAGGTTTGGCGGCGGGGGCGCCGGGTTTGGGTTTGAGGTTGGTGGCTTCGAGCAGCGGGTCAATCGCCGGATGCGTCTTGCTATATTCCATCACGTCCAGAACCAGCGCGTTCATAGCCTGCCGGCGGGCGTTGATGCCCATCAGCATGGCCTGCGAATTACGGATCTCGCGGGTCCTCATGATGTACGAAGTGAAAAAATAACCCGAGAGAAGCACGCTGACCGCCAGCACGCCTATCAAGGTTCCAGTCAAGGGGTCGCTTTTCATAAGTCGCGAGACTCTACCGATTCCCCCGCAATTGTCCAACGTGTTTTTTATCCGTAAAGATTGGCGGGGTCACTCCACCCGCAGCGCCTGCTCCAGCAACTCCGGCAGGTGGCTTAAGATCGCCGCCTCGCTTGTCGCCAGCACCGCGCCCGCGTCCAGCGCGGCGGCCAGGTCCGCCGAGTTTTCCGGGCCGAAGGCGATGACCGGGATGTGGTTGGTGCCCGGCGTCTGTCGCAACTGCCGGATGGCGGCGCACACATTCTGGCGGGCTGAAGTCAGGTCGGCCAGCACCAGCATCGGCGTCTCCTGCCGGGCGCAGGCCGTCAGCGCAGCGGTGTCGGTCACGACCTGGACGCGGTAATGCAAATCCTGCAACCGGTTCACCAGTTGGGTGCCGGGCAGGATTTTTTCATACACGACCAAAGCAAGCGGCTGCGTCATGGGCGGAAGATGAATTGGGCGCGGGAAAATTGCAAAAATTTTCGCGGGCATCAGCCGCGATAAACACACCGCGCCGTGCAGGTCTCGGCCACGACAATCTCCGTGAGCAACGGCAGCTTGGGTTTTAACTTCTGCCAGATCCACACCGCCACGTTTTCGCTCGTGGGATTTTCCAGGCCGGGAATTTCGTTGAGGTAATAATGATCCAGCTTTTCCCACAGCGGTTTGAACGCCGCCGAAATCTCGGCGTAATCCATCACCCAGCCGAGCTTGGCATCCACCGGTCCGGCCACGACCACTTCCACCTGGAAGCTGTGCCCGTGCAGCCGCCGGCATTTGTGTTTCTCCGGCAGATGCGGCAGCAGATGCGCCGCTTCGAATTGAAAAGATTTTCGTAGTTCCATGTTCATAAAATAATTCTGCGATCCATTCACGCATCACGTTTCACGTTTCAAAGTCCGTCCACGTCACCAAATCTCCCAGCCCCGGCCGCCCGTCATGCCGCCAGGTCAGCGGCGGATTTTGCATCTGGCCCAGCGGACAAATCCGCGTCGCGCCCCAGCGCGCCAGCGGCCCCGCCAGCTCCCGCATCCGTTCCTCCGGGGCGGCGAGGCCGATGGTCGAAACCTGGCCGCGCACGCTGTCGGCGCTTTCCAGCAACGCCTTCACATCCGTCACGCCCTTCACGTAGATGAACCGGTGCAGGCAGGACAACTGGAAACGCGCATCCGCCTCGTACACCACCGTCCACGCCGTCGAATTTTCGCTGCGCCAAAATTTCGTGTCCGGCGAATGCGCCGCCCGCACTTCGTAAAAGGCGCGGCGCGACGCGATCGTGGCCGCTGTCTCCATCGGCACCTCGCCGCGCGGTTCAGCCTCTTCGCGCCGGGCCAGTTCCTCGGCGAGCAGTTCGGCGAAATGTTCCGCTGCCACCGCGCCGCCGTGCTCGACGTAAATCACATGCGGCGAAAGACAGCCCAGTTGATTCCACGCGACGATGTCCGTGGCCGCCCGCGCCACGACTTTTTTCGTGTTGAAACTCGTCAACGCTCCGCTCGCGACGTAGCCGAAGCTGACGCGATGGCCGTAGCCCAGCAACCGCGTGTTGACCGGCAGCCGCGCGCGGATGGCGGCGAGCGTTTCATCGCTGCCGGTGGCGGTGATGCAATCCGCCTCGGCGAACAGCGCGCCTTCCAGTTCCGCATCGCCGCCGGGCCACTCGGCGATTTCCAGGCACGCGCCCAGTTTGGGTTCCACCTCGTACAGCGAATGGGCGAAGAGCCGGGGCAACAGCGACGTGCCGCGCGCGCATTTGACGAACTGCGCCGAGCGCGTCAGAAAACCCAGCACGAGGCTCATCAGCGTGGGATTCGGAATGTTGCCCGCCGCGATGTGGGCGAGCAGTTCCGGGCCGCGCACGAATGCGGCGCGCGACTGCTTTTCCTCGGCCGTGGTGGACACCAGTTCGTCCAGCCGGCGCGCATGGCCGAGATCCTGGACGAGCAGCGCGTTGAAATTTTCCGGCGTGAACGGTTTGAAAAACGCGTCGAGACCGCTGGCGAGCGTGGCCGGTGAGAAACCGGCGGCGGCGGCATTTTGCAACGCCAGTTTGCGGAAAGGGTATTCCGGGTGCAGCCAGGCCTCCGCCAGACCGCAGAACGTTTCGACCAGGCTCAACGTCGAACGGCCCGCGAGATAGGTTTCGCGGTTGCGCTTCAAGGTCTGGCACGCCTCGCCGATCATCGCGGCGGTGAGCGCGGCTTCCGGCGGCAGATCGGCGATGAAGTAATTGGGCAGGTTCACAGGATTTATGATTTACGATTGATGATTGGGGCGGTCATCAAGGAACAGCCGCGCGGTTCGGCGGCCTCCGCGCGGCCCAGCAGTTCAAAGCCGTCGCCGCGGCGGATGGCGAGGTCTTCGGTTTGCACGGCCAGCACGGAAAACACGTTGGCCAGATCGAACACGCGGATCAAACCGGTTTCGCCCTCGGCGACTGCGCGGCCCGTTTCCGGCGAGATGATTTGCGGGCGCGCCCACGGGGGGAAATGAAACACCCGCGATTTTTCCCCAGACCCCAGACCCCAGACCCCAGACCCCAGATCATAAGCCTGCGCGCTGAGTTCGCTCATGCCGTATTCGCAGAGGATTTGTTCCGCTGGAATTCCGAGCCGATCCGTGATGAGCGCGTGCAGCTCGGCTTTGGGCAAGGCGCGCGAACGGTTTTTGTAGCCGCCGGTTTCCAGCACGCGGGAATCTTTCGGCAGCCGGAAGGGCCGGTTGTTTTCCGCCAGATAATCCAGCAGATGCACGAATGAAAAGGCGGTGCCCAGAATGGCGATGGGCGCGTTGTCGTGGCCGGCATTTTCCAAGGCCCGGATCGTGGCGGGAAAATCCAGCGTCCAGGAAAGGTCACTCGCCATGCGTCCGAGAAAGCTGTGTTCCGGCGCGCCAACCTTCCGGCGGATCGTGTCGAACATATGCACGAGCGATGAGTGCGGCGCGTCGCCGGGCGGAGGCGTCAGGAGAACCAGCGGTTTCGCGCGCGGCAGGTGAAAATGAAACCAGGCCAGCAGCGAGGTTTCATAAACCGCGAGCGATTCCGCGCTGTGAAAATGCCGGCTGGGCCGCCGTTCCGTGGTGCCGCTGGAATGAAAAACGTGCGTGCGTTTGGCTGGCGCAAGACTCGTCAGTTTCAGTTCCTTGAAAGCGGCGGTCGGCACGGCGGGAATCTCCGACCAATGCGCCACGGCTTCGGGTTGCACATTTTTCGCCGCGCAGATTTTCCGGTAGGCGGCGTTGTGTTGGAACTGCAGGGCAAACAAGGTCAGCGCGAGTTCGTTGAATTCAGCGTCGGGGCGGGCTTGAAATGATTCCGCGCAAACGGCGATGTGGTCGCGCAGGCGCGTGGCGAAAGTGGACAGTTCGGTTGACATGCGGTGTTTGTTTACAGGCTGGTTTTCCGCGACAGCCTGGCGGGCAGGTTAGCAGACGGTTGTCCCGCCTCAATGCTTTTTCAGGATGCGCGCACTTTGACCGGCTGCAAACGCTCGACAAAATCCACGAAGCCGGCGGCTTGTTTGCGCAGGCGATCCAGCAGTTCGGGATTGTTCAAACGGCCACTGGAATCGAGCAGGCCGTTGACCTGCGGGAGGAAAACGCGTTCGGGAAAGAGGTGGGCGTTGCGGTAGCCGAAGATTTGCTGGAGCTGCTCGACCGGCCGCAGCGCGCCCCAGATGCCGGCGGCGAGGCCCGTGAAACAAACCGGCCGCCGCTCGAAACTTTCCGGAAACTTCAGCATGTCGATGAAGTATTTCAGCACGCCCGGCACGCTGCCGTTGTACTCCGGCGTGACAACGTGCAACCCGGAGGCATGCAGCACCGCCTCGGTGAAGGGCTGGAAGGACTTGGGTTTTTCGCCATAGGCGGCGGGTGAAAAAATCTCCGGCGGCAGTTGTGCCAGATCGAGCACGCGCAGGGGGACTTTCAGCTCGGCGTAAATTTCTTCGATGTGGCGCGCGACTTTGCGGGTGTTGCTGCCGGGCCGGTTGGTGCCAACGATGAGCGTAATCATGGCGGCAACATGCAATCAGAGACGGTGCCTAGCAAGCACGGCTTAGTGTTTGGGGACGCGCGGCCGGCGGCGCAGGCCGTTTTGAAACCACAGCCGCCAGACCATCCATAACGCCTCGCGGACGATGTTGCCGGACATCTTGGACTGGCCGAATTCGCGGTCGGTGAAGATGATGGGCACCTCGACGACTTTCATTCCCTGACGCCAGAGCTTGTGCGTGAGTTCGATCTGGAAGCTGTAGCCGTTCGAGTGGACGGCGTCGAGATCCAGCGCCTGGAGCGCGCGGCGGCGGAAACATTTGTAGCCGCCGGTCGGATCGCTGAACGTCATGCCGGTGATGAGCCGGACATACACGCCCGCGCTGCGGCTCAACACCAGGCGCTTGAGCGGCCAGTTGACGACGCGCACGCCGTTCGAGTAGCGCGAGCCGAGCACGAGGTCGGCGGTTTCGGCGGCCTTGAGAAAGGCGGGGATGTCGTCCGGGTTGTGGGAAAAATCGCCGTCGAGTTCAAAGACAAATTCGTAGTCGCGGGCCAGCGCCCATTGAAAGCCGGCAATGTAGGCGCGGCCCAGGCCGTCTTTGACCGTGCGATGCAGGACGTGGATGTTCGGATGTTTCGCCGCGAGTTCGTCGGCGATCTGGCCGGTGCCGTCGGGCGAGTTGTCGTCCACCACGAGCAGATCCACCGGCGCGGGCAGGTTCAAAAGCCGTTGCGCGAGCGGACGGAGATTCTCCCGCTCGTTGTAGGTCGGCACAACGACAAGTGTCTTATTCATGAGCTTGAAAGCCGCAAATAGATAGTTGACCGCCCGGTTGAAAACAAGGGCGCAATTCGGACAAAGGCAGCAGGTCGTAATGTCCGAAGACGGCCTGGATTTGCCGGTCGTTGCTCGCCTCCGTCCAGTTGATGTCCATGAGGCGCTGGCGTTGGGTGCCCGGAACGGTGGGATATTCCCGAAATGCCGGAGCGACCTTCACGGTCGGAACGCCCGCCAGCAGCGCCATGGCCTTGAACCAGATGTCGTCGGCGGTCGGGCAGAGTTTCAGGAAAATCGTTTCGTAGAAAACTTCCGCCGGCAGCACCCGGGGCGGATAAAGCACTCCGCCGACGCCGGTGGGCAGCAGAGGCAGCGACGGCCCGGTTTGGCCGGGAGAGAAAAATTCCCACTCGCGATAGGGATGCAGCGGGCCGGCCGGGGTTTCGCGCATCAAATGGGCGCGCTGGCAGTGGATGAACCCGGGCTGGCGAAGGTGGGATTCATGCAACTGCCGCAGCCAGTCACGCGGGTAAAAAGTGTCGTCATCGGCGGTGAGGATGATGCTGTCCGGATGTTCGCGCAGCACGTAAATCAATTGGGTGTAGGAACGCAGATCCCGGCGGAAACGCACGTCCAGCCCGCGACGTTGCTGGCGGCGCAGCGCGGCGGGCAGATCTCCGGGGGTGAGTGCAGCGGAGAGCCACAGGATGAGCCGGTGCGGCGGGCAACTTTGTTGCAGCAGCGTTTCGATCGCAAGATGCACCTTGGGCAGCCGGGCGGGGGTTGTGGTGAGGGAAACAATGATCTCCGGTGTCCGGCCGGGGACGCCGATGCCGGGCTCCGACCGGAACCGGGCGGCCGCTTCAAAGTGACAACGCCAGAAATACGAACGGGCCGCCCTGAATTTCTTGCTCCATCTGGCCCAAAGCTTCGTCCGGTCAAGGTTCAGCGCGTGCAATTTTTATTGCGTAAGGGAACGCCCAGCTTGGAATGGCATGAACGTGTTCTAAAAAAAGACGGGCGGGGCGGCCAGTCAAGATGACGGAATTCAGCGGCGGTCCGGGGAGCGCGGCGCCTCGCGGCTTGGCGGCCGAGGTCGGAACGACTACTCTGGGACGTGCCGATTTCTCATGAATGCCAGCGCTGTACGGCCTGCTGCCGCTGGCCGGCGACGACTGCTCCGTACAGCCGGTCAAGCCGCAGCAATGCCGCGATTTTCCCAACCTCTGGAATTTTCCGGGCTTTGAAAAAACCTGCCGGGCCATTCCGCGACTGGTGGGTGA
>JAYWBR010000181.1:0-5793 GCA_043781315.1 Verrucomicrobiota bacterium
GGACAAGACGCGGCACTGGGAATTCGTCGCGCGCGTCGAGGGCTACGTGCAAAAATTGCACGTCACTTCGCCCGGCGAGCCCGTCGAGGAAGGCCAGCCGCTGCTCACGATCTACAGTCCCGAGCTTTCCACCGCGGAGCGCGAATTGGTGAACCTGCTCGAAGCCCGCGACCGCGCGACGACGCCGGAAGGCAAGGCGAGCACGGAGCGTTCGCTCGGTGCCGCACGCCGTCGGCTCGAACAATGGAACATCACCGCGCCGCAAATCGCGGAGCTGGAGAAAACGCGGAAGCCGTCCGAATTTCTCACGCTGAACTCGCCATTCAAAGGCGTGGTCGAAGACGTGCCCGTGGATCAGGGCCGCAAGGTGATGGTCGGCGATCACCTCGTGGATGTCGCGGACCTCTCGGTCGTGTGGGTGTGGGCCGAATTCTACGAGGACGAATTCTCGATGCTCGCTAAGGGGCAGAAAGTTCGCATCACCGCAAAGGCGTATCCCGGTCAGAATTTCGAGGGCGAACTGAGCCTCATCAATCCGTTCCTCACCGAAATGAAGCGCACCGCAAAAGTGCGCGTGGATATTCCGAACGCGGATTTCAAACTGCGGCCGGGGATGTATGTGAACATCGAACTGGCGATGGACATGGGCGAAGGGCTGACGATCCCCGTGAGCGCCGTGATGCCGACGGGCTCGCGCACGCTCGTCTTCGTGGACAAAGGCGCAGGCAAACTGGAGCCGCGCGCCGTGCAACTCGGACGCAAATTTGGCGACATCTACGAAGTGCTCGATGGCCTCAAGGACGGCGAGCGCGTCGTCGCCAGCGCGAATTTTCTGATTGATGCCGAGAGCAAAGTGCAGGGCGCGGTGAAGTCGTTCGAGGAACCGGTGGCGGAGGCCGCGGCCATACCCGCGATGACGCAAGCCACACCGCTGCCCGCCGAAGCGCGGGCGTTGTATCAGCCGGTGATCGCCGCTTACCTCGCGATTCAGAAACAGCTCGCGCAGGACAAGCCCGACGGTCTCGCCGCGAAAATTTCCCAGCTCCGTGAACGCGTGCAAACGGTCGCAAAATCCGAGGTGAAACCGGCGCAGCGAGCGGACGAATATCAGCGACGCCTCGCGATGCTCACGGTGGCGCTCGAACCATTCAAAGCCGCCGCCCTCGACGATACGCGCGTGGATTTCGGCAAAGTCAGCGCTGCCCTCGTCGCGTTGATCTCCGACTTTCCGCCGCCGCTGGAGAGCACGATCTACGTGATGAATTGCCCGATGTGGGAGAAGTCGCCGGGCCAGTGGATTCAACTCACCGATGCCATCGAGAATCCTTTCATGGGCACAAAAATGTCCCGCTGCGGCGACGTGGTGAAAAAGCTGGAGGCCGCGAAGTAAGCGATGGAAACGCAACCTTCCACGCCCGCCAGCGAGACATTGATCGAGCGCATCATCGAGGCGAGCGCGCGGAATAAATTCCTCGTCTTCATCTTCACCGTCTTTGCCGTTGCGGGCGGGATTTACGGGCTGATGAAGACGCCGCTCGATGCGATCCCGGACCTCAGCGACGTGCAGGTGATCGTCTATACCGATTGGGAAGGGCGCTCGCCGGATCTCGTCGAGGACCAGATCACGTATCCGATTTCCACGCGCTTCATCGCTGCGCCGAAAGTGAAATTTGTCCGCGGTGAATCCATGTTCGGGAAGTCGTTCGTCTATGTGATTTTCGAGGACGGCACGGACATTTATTGGGCGCGTTCGCGGGTCATCGAATACCTCACTTCCGTGCGCGGCATGTTGCCCGAGGGTGTGAATCCCGTGATCGGGCCGGACGCGACGGGCGTCGGCTGGGTGTATGAATATGCGCTCGTGGATGACACGGGGAAAAACGATCTCGCGCAACTGCGCTCCTTCCAGGACTGGCATCTGCGCTATGCGCTGGAGTCGGTGAAAGGCGTCGCGGAAGTCGCGCCCGTCGGCGGCTTCGTGAAGCAGTACCAAGTGGACCTCGATCCGAATCAACTCGTCGCTTTCAACATCCCGCTGGCCGACGTGGTGAGCGCGATCAAGATGAGCAATGGCGACGTGGGCGGGAAGATTTTCGAGGTTGCGACGACCGAGTATTACGTGCGCGGACGCGGTTACATCAAGAAGGTCGAGGACATCGAAAACATCGTGCTCAAGGTCGTGGACGGCACGCCGGTCTATGTGAAAAACGTGGGCACCGTGCATCTCGGCGGCGACCTGCGGCGCGGCGTCGCGGAGCTGGATGGGAAGGGCGAAGTCGTCGGCGGCATCGTCGTGATGCGGTACGGCGAGAACGCGCTGAACGTCATTGATGGGATCAAAAAGAAGCTGGAGGAAATCAAAGCGTCGCTGCCCGAGGGCGTACGCATCGTGCCGACTTACGATCGCAGCGAGTTGATCAAAAATGCGATCCACACGCTGCGCGAAAAGCTGATCGAGGAGAGCATCGTCGTCGCGCTCGTGTGCATCGTTTTCCTATGGCACGTCCGCTCGGCGCTGGTCGCGATCCTCACGCTGCCAATCGCGATTCTTCTCTCGTTCCTGCCGATGTTCGGCCTCGGCCTCACGTCGAATATCATGTCGCTCGGCGGCATCGCCATCGCCATCGGCGCGATGGTGGACGCGGTCATCATCATGATTGAGAACGCGCACAAGCATCTCGAACGCGACCAGGGCAAAAAGCCGCATTGGGAAATCATCCGCGACGCGGCGGTGGAAGTCGGCCCCACGCTCTTCTACTCGCTGCTTGTGATCACGGTGTCGTTTCTGCCGGTGTTCACCTTGCAGGAACAGGAAGGCCGCCTGTTCAAGCCGCTGGCGTTCACCAAGACATACTCGATGGCTGCCGCCGCGATTCTTTCCATCACACTCGCGCCCGTGCTGATGGGCTGGTTCATTCGCGGAAAAATTCCGAAGGAGGAACGGAATCCGATCAATCGCCTGCTGATCTGGCTGTATCATCCGGTGATTGATTTCGTGGTGAAATGGCGCTGGGCCGTGGTGACGGCGGCGGCGGTGACTGTGCTCTGGGTTTTCCTGCCGTGGAACCTGATGGTTGCGGGCGTTCTGCCGGAAGGTTCCGCGCGGGAAGCGGCGTTCAAGATCGGCAAACTGTTTCCCTATCAGAACCTCGGCTCGGAATTCATGCCGCCGCTTTACGAAGGCGATCTGCTCTACATGCCGACGACCTTTCCGGGAGTCTCGCCGACGAAAGCGCGCGAGCTTTTGCAAACCACGGACCGCCTCATCAAATCCTTTCCCGAAGTGGAACAAGTTTTCGGCAAGGCTGGCCGCGCGGAAACCGCCACCGATCCCGCGCCGATGGACATGATCGAAACCACCATCCGCCTCAAGCCCGAGGCGCAGTGGCCCGCCGTGGACATCGCGAACGAAGACGGTAAAGTCGTGGCGCATCGCCGCCGCACGCCGGATGAATTGATGGACGCGCTGAACAACGCCGTGCAGATTCCCGGTCTCAACAATGCGTGGACGATGCCCATCAAGACGCGCATTGACATGCTTTCCACCGGCATCAAGACGCCCGTTGGAATCAAGATAGCAGGCGCAGACCTCGCCACGCTCGAACGCATCGGCACCGAGGTCGAGGCGGTAATTCGCCGCGTGCCGGGCACGACCAGCGCGTTTGCCGAACGCGTGATGGGCGGACGGTTCATTGAATTTGAAATCAACCGCGACGCCATCGCCCGCTACGGTTTGACCGTCGGTGATGTACAGGATGTCTTGTCCGTCGCGCTCGGCGGCATGGCGCTGACGACGACGGTGGAGGGTTTGCAACGCTACACGATCAGCCTGCGCTACGACCGCGATTTCCGCTCCGACCTGCGGGCGCTGCGCGAGGACATCGTGGTGCCGACGATGATGGGCGCGCAGATTCCGCTCGGACAATTGGCGACGATCAAAGTCGTGGATGGCCCGATGGGCATCAAGAGCGAGGGCGCGGTGCCGAACGCCTGGGTCTATGTGGACATTCGCGGCGTGGATGTCGGCACCTACGTGCAGATGGCGATGCGCGCGGTCAACGAAGCTGTGGGCAAGGGTGAAATCAAAATGCCACCAGGCTACAATCTTTTCTGGAGCGGTCAGTACGAATACATGCTGCGCGCGAAGGAACGGCTGCTGATCGTGGTGCCGCTGACGTTGCTCATCATCACGCTCATCATTTATCTGAACACGAAATCGCTGGTGAAGACCGCCATCGTGATGCTCGCGGTGCCGTTCTCGCTGGTCGGCGCGTTCTGGATTTTGTATCTGCTGAACTACAACCTGAGCGTCGCCGTCTGGGTCGGCATCATCGCGCTCGCCGGCCTCGATGCGGAAACCGGCGTGGTCATGCTGCTTTACCTGGATCTTGCCTACGAAGATTGGAAGCGCAAAGGCACCATGCGGAACGTGACGGACTTGCGCGACGCGATTTATCACGGCGCGGTGAAACGTGTCCGTCCGAAAGCGATGACCGCGTGCGTGATCATCGCTGGCCTGGCGCCGATTCTTTGGAGCCACGGTGCGGGTGCGGATGTGATGAAGCGGATTGCCACGCCGATGATCGGCGGGGTGATTACTTCGACCTTGATGGAGCTACTGGTTTACCCGGCGATTTTTTACATCTGGCGCGGGCGAAAGCTGCCCGCAAGGAGTACGGGGTAGTGTCTAAATCGTGGGTCAAGTGCGACTGGTTTCTCAAGCAGTCATATAGCTATTGCTTGGGGCGTTTGTTTTTGTTAGTTGTTACACCGTCCGGGGCGCGGGTGTGGTTCAATGGTAGAATGTGGCCTTCCCAAGGCTGAGACGAGGGTTCGATTCCCTTCACCCGCTCCAACATCAATTCCAACCAACAGAATCAATGGTTTCGTGGTTTTATGAATTTTTTAGAATGTGCCAGTGCTAAAGTCTGGTGCTAAAAAGTCCAGCGATTTCAAAGATGCTCAAGGATGGTTTTCTATGCTTTTGAGGTGGCAAATTTTCGCATTGGTAAGCTCGCAATAAAGCTTGCTGAGAACCGTCCAAATTCAGGATTGAAATTCATACACCACGCCTTCTCGCTGGTTCGTTCCCTGCACATGTGGTAAGCAATGCTCGTGCGTGCGCGCGTGACAACTTGTGGGCCTCGCGCCCTTCTCAGTTTGCGCTTTCGGCTGATGCCGACGGTGGGCGAGTGCCTTGCCATGCTGCGAGACTTGGAAGCCACGCTAGGCGGGGAGCAAGCCACGGCAAAAGTAACCGGCGTTTCGGTCATCACACTCCGGTCGTGGAAGCAACGACGAACGATGTCGGTTCCATCCCGGCGCATGACGTGGCTGCACTGGGCGTTGCTGCTTCACCCGGAGTCAATCCAGACGGCGTTCGACTTGGCAACTTGGGGGCGGTTTAGGGACGTGGACGCGCCTCGGCAAAATCAGCCGTGTAACCGGCTTGCGGGTGCCGGTGATTTTGAAATTTGATTTCCCGATCTGACACTCCTTTTTTTCCGGCCAGCCGATACGAAAAACGGAGACGGGGGGAGCTTCTTTGGTGGTGGGGGTGCCTCGCACATTCGCTTGTACGTGGTCTTTCGATTTCCGACAAGAGGCTTCTTGGGATGATTGCTTTGGTAAGTAGCAGCATCATGGATGGGGCTGAATTATTCCGATCTATGCTGCATCGAGCCAGTGGAGATCGGCTAGCAGCTTGTCGGACTTACCCGCCGAAAGATTATTGAGAATAGTTTGAACCAAAGGCAGCGGGCCGGCTCTGATCTTCATGTCCGCTCGCTTCGT
>JAYWBR010000182.1:0-5793 GCA_043781315.1 Verrucomicrobiota bacterium
ATCGTCTCCACATGAAGAAGCTGAAATGTCTGATCGCCCTGGGGATCATGCTGGCCGGTTTTGAACTAGTGTTGCCCGCTGCGGGGGCGGAACGGATCAGTTACAATCGCGACATCCGGCCAATTCTTTCCGACGATTGTTTTCATTGTCACGGTCCCGACCAGAAAACGCGCAAGGGTAAGTTCCGGCTGGATGTCCGGGCGGATGCGGTCGCCAAGGGCGCGATCGTTCCCGGCAAGCCGCAGGAAAGCGAACTCATCAGGCGTATCCTGACTGCAAACGAGGAAGAAGTGATGCCGCCTCCGGAGGCGCACAAGAATATCTCCAAAGCGCAAAAAGAATTATTGCGCCAATGGATTTCGAGCGGTGCGAAATACGAGAAGCACTGGGCTTATGTCCCTCCGGTCAAAACTGCGACTCCCGCTGGAAAAAATCCCGTGGATGTGCTCGTCCGGGAACGGTTGCACGAACTCAAACTCAAACCTTCGCCTTCGGCAGATCGCCGCACACTCGCTCGTCGGCTTTACTTTGACCTGATCGGTTTGCCGCCCAAGCCGGAAGACGTCGAGGTGTTTGCAAACGACAAGTCACCGGACGCCGTTTCGCGGCTCATCGAGAAGCTCATGGCTTCGCCGGAGTATGGCGAACGCATGGCGATCGGTTGGCTCGATGTGGTGCGCTATGCCGACACCATTGGGTATCACTCTGACAATCCTCGCAATGTCTGGCCGTATCGGGATTACGTCATCAAGTCCTTCAGCGAGAACAAGCGCTTTGACCAGTTCACGCGCGAGCAGCTGGCCGGTGACCTGTTGCCGGCCGGCACGCGCGACCAAAAAGTTGCCTCGGCGTTCAATCGCCTCCTGCTCTCCACAGAAGAAGGCGGCGCACAGCCCAAGGATTATGAAGCGCGCATGTTGACCGATCGCGTGCGCGCAGTGAGTGCGGTGTGGCTGGGTCAGACCGTCGGATGCGCCCAGTGTCACGACCATAAGTTTGACCCGATCACGCAGCGGGATTTTTATTCGCTCGGCGCTTTCTTTGCGGACATTGAAGAGCCGATCATCGGCAAGCGTGAACCGGGGATGCTGCTGCCCGATGCGAAGCAAGAAGTGGAGTGGAAGCGGTTGGACGAAGCATTGGCGCGCGCGCAGAAAGATTTCGACGCGGCGCGTCCGGATTGGGAACAAGCCTTTGCCGAATGGCAAAAAGTTCAAACGGAAGCCGCGATTCAAGAGCGTCGTTGGAACGTGTTGAAGCCGGCAACCACCCGCGATGAGGCGGGTGCCGAACTAAAAACCGAGAAAGACGGATTCGTTTTGGCTCAGAGCAAGACGGTCGAGACCAACACCCACACCTACGCTTTGTGCTTTACGAATGTTCTGAGCGATCTCGTCGGATTCCGTCTGGAGGTGTTGTCACATGATCCGTCACCGGGCAGGGGTGCGGGCAAGAAAGGCAAGGGGCTCAACGCTTCAGGTAAAGCGCAAGACGGCGACTTCGTGTTGGTCGGGGTGGCCGCAAAAATTCAGCACCCAAACCAGACCACTAACTTGGTGGCGATCAGTTCCGGGCGCGACGATTCTGAGCCGAGCGAAAGCACGGCGACGAATTCGGATCCGACTGGTCCTGCGTCGGCAACCTCCCAAAGCGACGCAAAGGGCGCTGGTGAGGGATTGTCAATCAGGCTGCAAACCAACCAGGATCACCAAGTTGTGTTCACGTTCTCGGCACCCGTGAGCGTGTCCGCAGGGGAAACCTTCGTCGTGGAAATCAAGCCGGACGGACCAAGTCATGCGTTCAAGCGTGTTCGCATTGGCGTGACGACCCATGTTGAAGCTTTGCACGGTCCTTTGCGCTTTCCGCCCGCCCAAGAAATTACCGATCTGTTGGTGATTCCGGAGGAGAAGCGGGACCAGAAGCTGAAAGAAAAACTTTTTGCGCACTTTAAATCAATTGCTCCGGAAACTGCCGAAGCTCGCAAGTATCTGGCTGATTCACGTAAAGCCAGGGAAGACTACGAAGCCTCCCTTCCGCATTGTTTGGTTTCTTCTACGAACACCCAACCCCGCACCGTTCGGATTTTGCCGCGCGGAAATTTTCTCGTCGAGACGGGCGACATCATGCAGCCCGCGCTGCCTGCTTATCTGGTTGGTGATCGAAAGCCTTCCGACGGCCAAAAGTTGAACCGACTCGATCTCGCCAACTGGCTCGTCTCCCGGGAGAACCCGCTCACGGCCCGCGTGGTGATGAACCGGTTGTGGAAACAGTTCTTTGGGCTGGGGCTTTCCAAGGTGGTGGATGATTTGGGTGCGCAGGGCGAACTGCCGCCAAACCAGCCGTTGCTCGACTGGCTCGCGTGCGAATTCCTGGATAGCGGTTGGGACATGAAGCACATGGTTCGCTTGATTGTAAGCAGCGATGCCTATCAACAGACTTCCGTTTCCTCCAAGAAACTCCGCGCCCGCGATCCGCAGAATCGTGAGCTGGCCGTGCAAAGCCGCTGGCGACTGGACGCCGAACTGGTGCGCGACAATGCGTTGGAGGTTTCCGGGTTGCTCGTGGAAAAAATTGGCGGTCCGAGCGCGAAGCCATATCAGCCCGACGGCTACTGGGAGAATCTGAATTTTCCGACACGCGGTTACGACGCCAGCAATGGCGGGGATCAATATCGCCGGGGACTTTACACTTGGTGGCAGCGCTCCTATCTGCATCCCAGCCTCGTAGCTTTCGACGCGCCGACGCGCGAGGAGTGCGCGGCCGAACGCAACCGCTCGAACATCCCACAGCAAGCGCTCGTGTTGCTCAACGATCCGACCTATGTCGAAGCGTCGCGTGCCTTGGCGGTCCGGATGTTGAAAGAGGGGGGCGCAGATGCAAAGTCGCGCCTCACCTGGGCGTGGCGGCAAGTTCTTTCCCGTGCGCCACGAGCCGACGAATTGAAAACCATCCAGGCATTGCTTGAAAAGCAACTCGCTGAATATCGCTCCGATTCCAAGTCCGCAGAATCGCTGCTCAAGATTGGCCAGACGCCTGCGCCGAAGGACTTGGATCAATCAGAACTCGCCGCGTGGACAAACATCGCCCGAGTGCTGCTCAATCTGCACGAGACGATTACGAGGTCTTGATGAGAAACACCAAACACCAAACATCAAACACCAAAGAACTCACAACCTATAAACTTCAAAAGCGCCGGGCTGCAGCAAGTTTGGAGCATGATGGATGGAGTGATGAGCCTTTGGTGTTGTGTGATGAACCACCGAAGGACAGCGTTCCGCGACATCCTTTCGATCTCGAAGAACGCACGGTGGTGTTTGGAGAGGGCATTGTTCGTTTCTCGAAAACAGTTCCGCGCAATCCATCCAACAATCGCTTGATAGACCAGGTTGTTGGCGCGGGAACAAGCGTTGGTGCGAATTTCTGCGAGGCGAACGACTGCTTCTCAAAACAAATTTATCGTCCTCGCCGGCCACGGCTCAAAGACCGCCAGCGCATCCGTGCTTAATGATGAAACCGCCGCGCCTGCGCACACAAAACCTTCCCTGGCTCGCGCCGTGAAAATTTGCGGCGTCTGCCTCACGCTCTGGTGGCTGCCGGTACTGCTGCTGGGCGTCGGGCTGCACGTTTTGTTTCCCGTCGGCCAGCCGGTGAACTGGTTCGGCTTCATCCTCTGCGTCGTGGCCTTCGTCGGCATGGTGAAATGGAAATGGGGAATTATTCCCGTGGTGCTCGGTGCGGGGGCGGTGGGGATGCTCCATCATCTCATCGCCAGCCGGGTGGCGGCATAAAAAAACAGACGAAGCCGTTGCCGGCTTCGTCCGTGTGAACGGGGAAACTTCGCTTAGTGACAGCCGCAGCCGGAACCGCAACTGCCGCCCTCGGCCATGTCTTCTTCCGTGGGCACGCGGCCGAGTTCAAGCGTCTTGGTGACGTGCTTGTTCACGGATTCATTGATGTGGTGCAGTTCTTCCTGCGCCTTCATGAACGCCACGGCGACGGGGTTGGCCATCAGCACGTCGCGTTCTTTTTCAAACGCCTTGATTTCGCTGTCGGTCAGTTGCTGTCCGCCGTGCTGCTTTTGTTGGAGTGCCTGACCCTTGCTCATCAAATTTTCGTACTGGGTTTTGGTCTGGTCGTCGGCCATGAAGCTGTCAATGCTCGCACGCGCGGTGCGCAGGCTCGGCTCATCCAGAATCGCCTGGCAAAGCTCCTTGGTTTTCAGGGTGACGGTTGTTTCTTCCATGATCGTTTGCATAATTTTATTTTTGAGCGGTTACACGTTGTCGCCGACGATTTTTCGCCGGGGCACAATACACCACAGCCGTCGCGCGATTGCAAATGATTGTTCGGTGTTGCGGAAACGGGCGCGGTTTCAAGCCCGGCGTTACCTAGCTCCGAACACCCCGGCCAGCACGAACTCCTTGATTTTCCAGATCAGCGCCATGGTCATGGCCAGGGGCAGCAGGCCCAGAAACAGCAGGAGCCACGGGCCGACCCGGCTGAGGATGAAGAAAGCTTTTTCGAGCGAGTCCGGCACGCTGGGGATTTGCGCCAGCCCGGCATAAAGGGACGCGAGCAGCAGCAGGGCCGCGAGCAAAGTCCGGTTGAGCGCGGTGAACTGGCGGGTCTCTAGGCGCAAGGCCTCATCCGGCAGCATGTCGCCGAGGCGTTGCAACACCAGGTTCAGGCAGAATAAAAACAGCAGGGCTGACAGGGCCAGCAAGGCGATGCTCAGACCAAAGAAGGAATTTTCGGGCAGATGGTTCCACCAAAACAAAAACGGGCTGAGTCCGCAATTGACGAGGGCAAAAAACCTGGCGCGATCCAGGGCGTTCTGCCAGAGCCGTTCGCCGCGATGAAACGCCCCGAGTTGCATCAGCCCGAACAGCAGGAGGCCGGTGGCGGCGAGCGCGGGAAAAATGTTGAGCGGCTGAAGCCAGTCCATCTTTGCCGATTGCACGCAGATCAGCAGCGCCAGCGGCAGCCCCCAGAACAAGGCGGACAGCCCGCGCACCAGACGGCCCAGCGAGCGGAGGAGTTCGGGGGTGGGAGCGTCAGGCATGGCGGAGCTGTGGGGGCGCAGCCAAAACATTCAACATCGAACATTCAACATTCAACGTCCAAGTCCGCACGGCCCGTGTGCCCAATGAGCGTTGGGTGTTGAATGTTGAATGTTGAATGTTTCCCATCTCAGTCCTTAGAAATTCAGATATGTGTAATCCCGCAGCCCCTTTTCATACTCGTCCAGCAGCCGCATCGCCTCGGAAGGTTTCATGCGGTCGGACTTGATGGCCTCGTCCATCTGCGCCTTCATCTGACGCTTCAATTCATTCTCGTCGTATTGCACCGACGTGAGCGAGTGGATGATCGTCGCACCCTCGATGATTTCTTCGACGTAATAACCGGTCGGTTCGTCGGGATCGAGAAAGACATGCACCTCGTTCACGCGGCCGAACAGATTGTGCAGATCACCCATGATGTCCTGATACGCGCCCATCAGGAAAAAGCCGAGATAGTAAGGCTCCTGTTTGCCGTCGCCGTTGGTGTTCAGCGGATGCAGCGAAAGCGTGTCGCGCACGTCGCGCAGGTCAATGAACTTGTTGATCTGGCCGTCGGAATCGCAGGTGATGTCCACCAGCGTGGCCTCGCGCGTGGGCCGCTCATTCAAGCGGCTCACCGGCATGATCGGAAACAACTGGCCGAGCGCCCAGTGATCCAGCAGCGATTGGAACACGGAAAAATTGCACAGGTATTGGTCGGCGAGACTGTCCTCGAGTTTGAGGATTTCCTCCG
>JAYWBR010000183.1:0-5768 GCA_043781315.1 Verrucomicrobiota bacterium
GTGTTGGTTGTGTTGATTGCACCCCAACAGGAAACCGCAGTGACCCGCCCTCGACCAGTTTTTTGCGCGTGGAGCCGCTTTGCCCTTCCGGGGTTCGGCTGCGCTCGGCTCGCTCCGCTCGCCTTCACTCCACCTCACCCCGGAAGGGCAAGGCGGAATGGAAGGAAACCAAATTACAGAAAGAAATTTACACTGACCAACCAGGCCGCCGCCTCAAACTCCGGGCGCTCTCGCAGGCACACACGACAGCCCAAGAATCGTTCGGTGGAAGCTGACAGGCCAAGGCTACAACCGTATTAAGAGAGCATAAGCGTACTATGACAACACACACGATCCGGTTTCATCGCGTCTTGCGAGCCAAGGCAGAAACCGTATATCGGGCATTTCTGGATGCCGATGCCATGAGCAAGTGGCTTCCACCAAATGGATTCACTTGTAAGGTTCACCACCTGGATGCCAGGGTGGGCGGCGGCTTCAAAATGGCGTTCACCCACTTTACCAGCGGCAAGGTTCATTCCTTCGGGGGCGAGTATCTGGAGTTGGTTCCACATGAGCGCATTCGTTACACTGACAAATTTGACGATCCGAACCTGCCTGGGGTGATTCAAGTTTCCGTGAGCTTGAGACAAGTTTCCTGTGGAACTGAGTTGAGCATTGTGCAAGCAGGCGTGCCCGCAGCCATACCCGCCGAGGCGTGCTATCTGGGCTGGCAAGAGTCGCTCCACCTCCTCGCCAAGCTCGTCGAAGCGGAGATTCCAGAGTACGCAAAAGAACCAGGCTTGCTCGCAAGCAACAAGAGACAAGAGAACTGTCGAGGCGGGACACATTTACGGCGAGGCGGGCGGATGAGATTCCTGCCCCAACACTGACGCCGGGAAGCGGCGGGAGAAATTTACCGTGTCGTGGATCGCTGAGAGCGAGCAAGCAGAAGCGAGCTCGAAGCCTTTCTTGTGGGTTTCTTCGTCGCCATGCTGGCGCGTGGCGGGTGGATAGCATCACTCCCTGCAACATCGTTTCTGATCATGGAAAAAGACACCCGGCGCTGGAATTTCCAACGCTGGGTGTTTTTGGCGAGGGTGTTTACTACGCCCCCGCAGTGACTGATTTCGCCGCCGCCAGATCGCTGCGCCGCTGGGCCATGCTCTTGAAAAACTCGTAGCCTTCGCGCAGCCGGCGCACGCATACGTCCTTGTCTTCCAGCATGGTCTTGATGATGCGCAGAATTGGTTTCGGCCGCAGGTAGTAGCGGTGGTAGAACTTTTCCACGTTGGCGTAAATCTCGTCCTTCGAGAGGCCGGGATATTCGAGCGCGCTCTGCTGGAAGCCACCTTCTTCGACAAGCGCGGCCTTGTCCTTCTTGCTGAACCAGCCGTTGAGCCGGGCCTGCTCATACAGTTCCGTGCCGGGATACGGCGCGGCCAGCGACACCTGCATCGAGAACACGTCCAGCTCCTGCGCGAAGCGGATGGTCTGCTCGATCGTTTCCCGCGTCTCAACGGGCAAACCCAAAATGAACGTGCCATGAATCACCACGCCCGCCTTGTGGCAGTCCTTGGTGAACTTGCGCATCTCGTCGGTGGTCACGCCCTTCTTGATGCGCGTGAGCGTTTCGTCGTTGCCGCTTTCGTAGCCGACGAGGAACAGGCGGAGGCCGTTGTCCTTGAAACTTTTGATCGTGTCGTAGTCCAGGTTCGCGCGGCTGTTGCAGCTCCAGTCCACGCCGAGCGGGCCGAGCCTCTTCGCGATTTCGCGCGCGCGCGGGAGGTTCGCGGTGAAGGTGTCGTCATCAAAGAAGAACTCACGCACCTTCGGGAAGATTTTCTTCATGTAGGCCATCTCGTCGGCCACGTTTTGCGGCGAGCGGACGCGGTACTTGTGTCCGCCAATCGTCTGCGGCCAGAGGCAGAAGCTGCATTGCGCCGGGCAGCCGCGGCCGGTGTACATCGAGACGTAGGGATGTTGAAGGTAGCCGATGAAATATTTTTCGATCTGGAGATCGCGCTTGTAAACGTCCGCCACCCACGGCAGCACATCCATGTCGGCAATCATCTCGCGTTCGGGGTTGTGTTTGATCTTGCCGTCTTTGTCTTTGTAGGAAAGTCCGTTGACCGTCGAAAGTTCGCGGTCTTCAGCGACTTCTTTGCAGGTGTAATCAAATTCCTTGCGGCCCACCCAGTCAATCGCGGCGGATGCCTTGAGCGTCTCGGTCGGCAGCACCATCGTGTGCGCGCCGACGAAACCGATCTTGGTGTCGGGCTGCTGCGCCTTGATGGCCTCGGCGACTTTGCAATCGTTCTTCAGCGAAGGCGTGCTGGTGTTGATGATGACATGATTAAAATCCTTCGCGATGGCGAGGCACTTCTTCATGTCAATGTGATGCGGCGGACAGTCGAGCAGGCGCGAGTTCGGCGTGAGCGCGGCGGGTTGGGCGAGCCAGGTTGGATACCAGTAGCTGGTGACTTCGCGCCGGGCTTGATAGCGCGCACCGGCGCCGCCGTCGAAGCCGTCAAAACTCGGAGGTGAAAGATATAATGTTTTGCTCATAAATTTATTTGGTTGTCGGTTTGGTGAAATACTGCGGCAAACTTTGCTGAATCAGCTCAACCATGCCACCGGTTTCGCGCCGGAGATCGGGATAATGCTGCCCAATCGTCAGCCAATCGCCACCCGGATAGTGCTGGGCGAAAAAGTCGCGGGTCAGTTCATCCGCCAGCGAAGTAAAGGACTTGAAGCGGGCATCAAAGGAAATCGCCTCCGAAACCAACACGCTCAAATCGTGCGTCTTCACCAGCTTCCAACCTTTGGCCACCAGGTAGCCTTTTAGATAGCGCTCGACGGCCTCCTGCAAAAGTTCGATGCCCGACGCAGTCAGCCCTTCTGCCTGCCAGACGAGATCGGCGGTTTTAAGCCGGTCGGTGGCCAGGTAAAACCAGTCCGCCGGATCGCTTTCGTTGGAGAGCTTACGCAGCATATAGCTCGACTCCGCGACCAACAATCTCCTCGTAAAAAGCACTGTGCGCGCTCAGGCGTTCTGCAAGCTGTTCCGGTGTCTTGGTAAGAATGGTGAACGGCGGGCGGCGGCCGGGAACCTCCCAAAACAATTTGCGGATTTCCAGGTTGCTCTCCCCTTCGGAAAGCGCATCCCGCCTTACCACCAACAGGTCAAAGTCGCTGTGCTCGGTGGGCGTGCCGTAGGCATAGCTGCCGAACAAAATAATCTTCTCGGGATGGAGGCGTTCGACAATCACGCGCAAATACGGATCCAGCCGGCTGGCGACGTTATGCACCGGATAACGCGGATCATGGAGCGCGGGAAAACAAACGGCAGCCTTGTCAGCCACCGCCTCCTTTGTCGCTCTGATGCCTTCAACAGCCATTGCCGTTTCACGCGCCCGTCTTCTTGCCATCTGCGATCTTCGCCAGCAACTCGTCGCGTTCGGACGTGTCGTCGGTGCCGCAATGACTGCCGACGTGGGCTTCGTGATCGTGCGCTTCTTCCTTGCGGGTGAAGGCCGCCTGCGCGCCGTTCATCGCGGCGCGCGGGGAATTGATCGCGGCCTTGGCCTGGGACAAGTGGCCCTTGCCGATGGTCACACCGTTGAACGCGGTGTTCATCAACTCGACCGAGGCGGGATACGGCTTGGGTTTCGCGCCGAAGTTGTAGGCGAAATTTTTCCAGTTGTCGCCGCGCTGATAGTTCGTGCCGAGCGCGCCGCTGGGATCGTAGCCGCAATGCACCATGCAGTTTTCACAGCGCGGATCACGGGCGACGCCGTTGACGACGCCGTATTTGTCCCATTGCACCTTTGAGAGCATTTCCTGATAGCCGGGGTAGTGGCCGTCGGTCATCAGGTAGCACGGGGCTTTCCAGCCCTTGACGTTGTAAGTCGGAATCGCCCACGCGGTGCAGGTCAGCTCGCGTTTGCCAGCGAGGAATTCCTGATAGACCGGCGTGCCGAAGATGGTGAACTTCTCGCCCCACTCCTGAATCTTCGCGAACTTTTGCCGCGTCATCTTGCGCGTCAGGAAGAAATCCTCAGGCTGTTTGCCGAGGCGCTTAACCATGTCCTTCTTGGCGGCGTCGTATTCGTAACCGGGCGAGATCGTGTGGCCGTCCACTTCGAGCGAACTGAGATACTTGAACATGTCTTCAAGTTCCTGCACGTCGGTTTCCTTATAGACGGTGGTGTTGGTCGCGGTCTGGTAGCCGCAAATCTTGGCCATCTTGATGGCTTCGATGCATTCCTTGAACACACCTTCGCGTTCGACGATGAGATCATGCGTGAATTCGAGGCCGTCCACATGGACGTTCCAATACATCCACTTGCTCGGACGAATGACGATCTTGGCCTTCGCGGCGGCGTCGGATTTGCGGATGGTTTGCGCTTCCTTCTCGGAAATTAATTTTCCATCCAGCAGTTTCGTCAGTGTCGGCTCCAGCTCTGGCGAATAAATTGCCGCGAGGTAATCCCGCATTTTCTTCCGCATGAACACGCCGTTGGTGCAGATGTAGATGACGCGGCCCTGTTCGCGCAGACCGGCGACCAGCTCCTCGATCTTCGGATAGATCAGTGGTTCACCGCCGCAGATGGACACCATCGGCGCTTCACATTCCTCGGCTACGGCCAGACATTTTTCCAACGGCACCATGTCCTTGAGGTTGGTGGAGTATTCGCGAATACGACCGCAGCCGGTGCAGGTCAGATTGCAGGTGTGCAACGGCTCAAGCTGGAGCACCATCGCGAAACGCGGCGTTTTGCGGACCTTATGTTTGACAATGTGGCTGGCGATTTTCACCGTCAGCGCGAGTGGGAAGCGCATAATTTTTAGTTTTGAGCGACCAGGGTGGCCGGAGTCGGGTTGGGAAAGTCTTGCCCCGGTTGAACCGCCGGCGGATCAGCCTGCAAAAGACCTGGCAGAAAGAAATCGAGTGGCGAGACCGACCGGGACGCGCTGATGCCGCCGCACCCTGCCGCCAATAAAAGCACAGCGAGTGAAGCCAGACGGAACGATTTGCCAATTGATCTCAATCAGCGGGCAGTATAAGACGGAGCGCGATGCGTGCAACTTCTAATTCGGGCGGGGTCGGCCAGTTTGCCCGGGCAAACTGGCGGCGGGTCGGCGCGTTTTGGCTGGCCGGGTTGATGGTGGCAGCCCTGTTGTCCGGGCGGTTGTCAGCAGCAGATACCAATTTGATTTCCACCGGTCCCGCCGCACGGTTGGGAAAGAATTTCCAGGAAGCCCGCGCCCGGTTTGCTTCGGACTCCGTCAACCTCACCAATGCCTGGCAGTTGGGCCGCGCCAGTTTTGAGCTGGCCGAACTGGCCACCAACAACGTCACCAAGGCGGACATCGCCGAGCAAGGCATCGCCGCCTGCCGCCAGGCGCTCACGCACGATCCAAAATCCGTCCCGGCGCATTACTATCTGGGCATGACCATCGGCCAGTATGCCGACACCAAGCGCAATATGGCGGCGCTCAAGATGGTCAAGGAAATGGAACGCGAGTTTCTCACCACGCGCGAACTGGACGAGCATTTTGATTTCGCCGGTGCCGACCGGAACCTCGGACTGCTTTACCATCAATCCCCCTCAATCATCAGCATCGGCAGCCGCACGAAGGCCCGGCAGCATTTGCAACGGGCCGTCGAACTCGCGCCGGATTTTCCCGAGAACCGGCTGAACCTGATCGAGACCCTTTTGAAATGGGACGACCGCAATGACGCACTGCGCGAATTGAAGACGATGGAAAAGCTCTGGCCGGACGCG
>JAYWBR010000184.1:0-5765 GCA_043781315.1 Verrucomicrobiota bacterium
CGCGACACCGCTTTCGGGCGCAGGCCAGACAACCGGATTCAGGAAGCGGTTCGCCCGTGCGCAAGCGGCGTGGCGCTGCGCTTCCCGCCGCAGTCCAAGGTAACTTCCCGATCTCATTGCCCAACCCATTTGAGCAGGTGGGGTGGTTCTCTCCGGCTCTCTGTTTGAGTTAGCGCGAAGGAAATTTCGTGGTGGAGAAAATACCAAAGAGGGGGCAGCCCGAGGAAAATCCCCTTTGACCCGTCCGCCGGGGGAACCTACGCTGCGGCTGTGCAAGAAACGACGACCAGCGCGTTCGGTTCGGCCCCGGCCCGGTTTCTCCTGCGGACGCCGCTGCCGCGCGCGTACATGAATTTTCTGGGCCGCAAAATCCTGCGCCTCCTGCTCACCATCCAGGGTCTCGGCGCGTTTGCGTTGATTACGCTGGGGGTGCTGGTCGCCAAGTTTCGCGTCGCGCGGCAGGTCATCCGGCCGCTGATGTACCAGGAGATTTCCCGGTCGGGTTTGCGGTTGCTGCCGATGTTTTTGTTTCTCGCGCTGGCGCTCGGCTTCCTCGTGATCGGACAAAGCGTGGCCGTGCTCGCGCGGGTCGGGGCCATCCAATATCTCGGCACCATCATGGTCGTGGTCGTCGTGCGCGAACTCGGGCCGCTGCTGGCCGCACTGCTGGTGCTCGCGCGCATCGGCACGGCCAACGTCGTCGAACTCGGCACGGCGCGGGCGCTGGGCGAGGTGGAGGCGCTGGAGGCGCTGGCGATTGACCCGATCCATTATCTCGTGGTGCCGCGCGTGGTCGGCATGGCGGCCGGAATCTTTGCGCTGACGGTCTATCTCATCATCGGCGCGCTGGCCAGTGGATATCTGTGGGCGTTTTTACAGGATGTGCCGCTGACGCCGGGGGATTATTTCCGCGAACTGGCGCAGGCGCTGACCGGGCTGGATTTTGTGATGCTGGCGCTCAAGACCAGCCTCTTCGGTTTCATTCTCGCGATTGTAACGTGCTATCACGGATTGTCGCAGCCGTTGCGGCTGGAGGAAGTTTCCTCGGCCACCGTCCGGGCCGTCGCGCAAAGCGTGATTGCCTGCGTGCTGCTCGATGCGGTGTTCATCCTGATTTACCTCACCGTCTGATGAATCACGCTCCTTCAATTGAAACCGTGCCCATGCTGGAACTGCGGGGCGCAGCGGCCGAATCATCCCGCGAGGCTGGCGTCATCACGGTCCGGGACGTGGACTGGTCGGCGGCGGCGGGGGATTTTTGGGTGATCAGCGGGCTGCACGGCTCGGGCAAGAGCGACTTGCTGATGGCGGCCGGCGGGCTGACGGCGGCGGCGGCGGGCGCGTGTTTCTTCCAGGGCCACAAGCTGCCGTTGGTCGAGGATGAACAACTGGCCGAACGTCTGCGGCTGGGATTTGTGTTTGAGGGCGGACAGTTGTTCAGCCAGCTCACGGTCGCGGAGAACCTCGCGTTGCCGCTGCGCTATCATCACAATCTGTCCGCCGCCGAAGCCGACGCGCGCGTGCGGCGGATGCTGTCCGCCACCGAACTGGCACCGTGGGCGGCCACCACGCCCGGCGGCCTCACCCGCGCCTGGCGCAAACGCGCGGGGCTGGCGCGGGCGTTGATGCTTCAGCCGGAAGTGCTGCTGCTGGATGATCCGCTGGCGGGTCTGGACGCCCGGCATCGCCAGTGGTGGTTGAATTTTCTCGGCGACCTGGCGCGCGGCGGCGAGTTGTCGGGCGGCCGGCCGTTGACGCTGGTGGCCACGGCGGATGATGTGCGGCCGTGGCGGAACGTGGCCCGGCAGTTTGCGGTTTTGCAGGACCAGCGCCTCGTCGTTCTCGGCAACTGGGAGCAAGCCGAAGCGGCCGGCAACGCCAGCGCGCGCGGATGGCCCACCGAGCCGCCGTCCGCCGCATGAACTCGCCGCCACCCATTCCGAAACTCCGCACGCTGCTCTGGCGCGGTGCCCGGAAAAAATGTCCCCAGTGCGGTCGCGGCGCGCTCTACCAAGGTTGGATCAAGTTGCACGAACATTGCGCCAGTTGCGGGCTGCAGTACCTGCCGAACCAGGGCGATCTCTGGGGGCCGCTCCTGTTTTTGGATCGCGTGCTGTTCATCATCCCGCTGATCGTCGTCATTTATTTTCGGCAGTTTAATTCCGATGTGCGCTGGCTGCTGCTGATTGGGGGCGGCATGGTGTTCCTTCTTGTCTTCACCCTGCCGCACCGCAACGGCATGAGCCTCGCGATTGATTATTTGATCCGCCGGAAAGCGGGCGATCTTTCCGAGCCGGATTCAAAAGTTGAGAAATGAACCGGGCGGCGGGCGGCGTTAATCCTTTCGTAGCGGTTCAGATTTATCCTTCACGGCCGCCACAAATTGTTGGCAGGTCGGATGGTAGCAGAGATGCGCGTAACCAAAAGGCTTGCGATACGGACAGGAAGCCACCCCCTTGTTCAAACAGGTCGCCAATCCTTTGATGTCGCCAATCGGCGTGGTGCAACAGACGTCCACCACCACACAGGACGCCAGTTTCGCCGCATCTGAAAACGCGGGCTGATGTTGACTCGCCTCAAACATGTTGCCGTCAAGCTACCCAACGCAAGACGGTGATTGGCGATCCGATCCCTAACCGGCGACTGGACAAACTGGAGCCAGACGAACAAACAGCGGTCAAAGCGGCGAAGCGCAGCACCCGCAGCCAGTATGGAAAAGCGTTGCTGAACAAGCGGGGGCAGCATATTGAACGAGCCTTTGCTCACATACTGGACTGTGGCGGAATGCGGCGGGCGACGTTGCGCGGCCTGCAAAATCTGCAGAAGCGCTTCAAACTGGCAGCCGCTTTCTACAACCTTTCGCAACCGATGCGCCAACTCTGCGGGGTAGGAACGCCCAAACAATGCGAAGCGATGGGCCAGGGTGCCTGGGGCGCTTTTTTGAGCGGATGGATCATGGGATTAATGACCCTGCTGACCGGAGGGCTGAAAACCAAAGAGTCAGAGGAACAAAATTGTCCTGTTTGGCGACTTGGCTCACTTGCCTTCGCCGCGTGAAAGCGAGTCCCAAAAAAACGATAGTTCAACAGACTGCTAGGGAAACGCTGATTTATTGTTTGGTTTCTGATGTTTATTGGCGACGGGCTGGGTTTGGTTTCCTAAACTTGCGGGCATGACCCAGCAACCGAGTTTTTCCCAAATCGAGTTTGCCGACAAAAAGAAAATCACCCGCCGCGAAAAGTTCCTGGCGCGCAGGGAAGCCCTCCTCCCGTGGACGAAACTGCTGGCCGTCATTGAGCCCTTCTATCCCAAAGGCGAACGCGGACGCCCGCCCGTCGGCCTGGAGCGGATGTTGCGGGTCTATTTTCTTCAACAATGGTATGGCCTGGCCGACGAAGCCCTCGAAGACGCGCTCTACGACAGTCAGGCCCTGCGCGGGTTGGCGCGGAAGATTGACTGGCAGATCGCGCGCCAACGCGGCCAGATCAAGGCCCTGGTGGAAGGCGCGGAGAAAGAAACGCTCAAAGCCATCGAGAAAGCCAAAGCCTCAGTGCGGGCGTTTGTGGAACATCCGTTCCACCTCGTGCAGAATATTTTCCGGCATCGGAAAGTGCGGTCTCGGGGACTGGCCAAGAACGGGCATCAACTTTACACACTCTTTGGACTGGCCAACGTGGTGATCGGCGGACGCACCGCCACGCCGTGAAAAAAACATGAAACAAACCTGATCGAGCAGTGACAAGGGCGGCCCATCACCGCCGCCAAACCAGAACTGCCCCGCCCACCCAAGCCGCCGCACTCAAAGCGCCGCCGCTTGAGGAGCCTCTTCCATCAGCACAAACTGAAATTTGAGAACTTGGCTTTATTCAGCGCTTCCCCAGCAAACCATGCGAACTTCGGGGAGCAAAAGGATCGGGGAAATTTCCCAGGCTGCCGGCCTACGGCTTGAACAAACGATAAAACTTTGTCGGCAACGTCGCTGGCACCGTGGTCGGATTGGTGGTTCCGCTGGGGGAATTCACCCAGTTCGTCGGCGACAGGCTTAAGGTCTCTTGCAAGACAAAGCCCGGCGAGGCCGGCGTCCAAGAGAGGGAGGCGTTGCCGGGTGTCGCCGGAACAATCGTGAGCGTGGGCGCGCCGGCCGTTTGCACCGCTGCGGGCAGCACCCAGAAGCCGCCGGTGACGGAATATTGCGCGTAGGTCATCGGCCCGCCGGCGTCATGCTGGCCGATGGTGCCGCTGACGGAATAGACTCCGCCGGTGCTCGTGCCGCCACCGCCGGAAACTTTATACCAGTCAATCGAGTAGCTTTGGC
Source organism: Verrucomicrobiota bacterium (assembly GCA_043781315.1). Lineage (GTDB taxonomy): Bacteria > Verrucomicrobiota > Verrucomicrobiia > Limisphaerales > CAIQOK01 > CAIQOK01. The sequence continues at coordinate 4,316 of JAYWBR010000184.1, forward strand.
CGAACGATGGAGTCAGTCCCAATTCAATCAACAGTCCGGTCAACAACATGACGAAGGTAAGGCTTTTCATAAGGCTCAATTTGAAATTGGTTTTTCTGTTCAGGCGATCATTGACCGATCGTAGCCGGACCGCCAATGGCAACTATCGTCATCGGTTTGGAAATGGTCATCGTCTCCGTCGTGTGGCCGGCGGTCTTTATGTTGATGGTTCCGCCCACGGGAACGGCACCGACGGCCTGCGCCATCGTGTGCCACGGAAGATCAACGCTGCCGATCTGAATGGGAAGGAAGCCGTTGAAATCCACCCAAACCGGGCCGTAAAACGTGACCGGATCGGAACTGATTCCGTTGGCGACCGCCACCAGCGAATAGGCCGCGCCCGGCGTCAGACTTTGGAACGCGAAGAATTCGGTGGACACGGGATTGTTGCCGGTCTGCACACTGGTGCTGCTCCAGTTGAAGGTCGGCAGGTAAAGGACATTGCCGCTGCCATCGGTCGCCCGCACGAGGGGATAGTTGCTGTCCATCTGGGCATCGTCGCCATAGGCCGCGCCTTCGGAATGGCCGTTGAGTTTGGTGCCGGTCAGATGATACGAACCGTTGCCATTTGCCGTGATGCTGCTGATGGTTGGACGGGAAGCAATGCGCAGAAAGTCGGTGGGGACGTACGTGTAGAGATTGGTGGTGGCATCGGAGTAAAGGATGCTCGCGTCGGGCAGGACGAGCATGATGGTCTGGTACGGGAAGACGTTGTCCGTCAGGCCGCCGGTCGGACTGCCCACCTGGGTGAACGCGCCGATGGCTCCGACCGCATAGTCATATTCATAGAAGCTCGTCGGCGTGGCAAAGACGCCGCTAGGCCCCACTGCGCAAAGAATCTTGCCGTTGAGTTCCATCATGGCGGCGGCCGCATCGCTCGCGCCCAAGCCGGCGGGGATCACCGGGCCGGCCACCCAACTGCCAGAATTGGTGCTGCCCGACGGCGTGTAGATGGCGGTGTTGCCGTTGCCACCGAGGAAGAACGCCTTGCCGTTGGGCAGCAGCAGCGCGGCGCCCAGTTCGGAGATGCCGTCATACAAAGACACCGGCACATTGGTATCATTGATCCATTGGTTGAGTGAAGGAATGTACCGTTCGGAGGAGGTTGTGTTTTTGTCAATCGTCAGGATGCTGTCATCCGGCAGCTTCACCCAGCTCGCTTCGTTCTGACTTCTGAGGAAGGCCGGGCCGGCGGACCAGGAATTGGCGCCGGGGTTGTAGATCAAGGTGCCGCCGGGCGTGGTGGGAAAGTTCGGGGCCACCAGCACGTTGCCGTTGGGCAGAATCTTGCAAACCGAGTCGGTGAAGCCCGCCTGGTTCTGACCTTGTGCGCCGAGGACGTTGTTCTGCGTGATCAAGCCAGCCGGCACGGGCGCTGGACTCCAGTTGCCTGTGACCGGATCGTAAATCT
>JAYWBR010000185.1:0-5758 GCA_043781315.1 Verrucomicrobiota bacterium
ATTTCCTGCTCGGAGGAAGCCGCCGCCAGCACCTGAGCGCCCGCCGCCGGTGCCGCTATCATTGGCTGGGGTGCGTAACTAACGACTTGGGTATCTTCAAAAACCACGGGTGCGGCCCCGGCGTTGCCTCGCTTCAGTCGGATTTTGAATTCCTCTTTTTCGAGTTCAAACTCCGTGACGGAGTTCTTCTTCATCAAATCAATGATGGCTTTGATGTCTTTTATATCCACAGTTTTATTTGTGTTTGGCGGTGAACCCGTCTTACCAAGTCTCAGGCAAAACCGACTGAAATATCAAATTTGCCCAAGCCATTAAGTCAACCGGGGCGGAGAATAACGACACAGTAAAAGTGCGTCAACAAGTAAAAACCCGGCACCCTCCCAAATAAGGATCACAAACTATTTACTAGAATAAACCAATTTTACGTTTTTTTATTTGATTCAATAACGCTAACTGCCGCCTCGACGCCCAAAACGTATGAATTCACACCAAAGCCGCAGATCTGACCGCAGCAAACCGGTGCGATCAAGGATTTATGCCGGAACTCTTCCCGGGCATGGATGTTGGACAGATGGATTTCGACGGTCGGTATCCCGGTCGCCGAAATTGCATCCCGCAAAGCAATGCTCGAATGGGTATAGGCTGCGGCGTTGAGAACAATCACATCCGCCATGCCCTTGGCCTGCTGAATCCAAGTGACCAATTCCCCTTCTAAATTCGACTGTCTGAAATCCACCTCGGCTCCCAATCTGGCCGCCCGTTCCCGGACCTTGGTTTCGACATCCGCCAAGGTTGCCCGTCCATATATTTCCGGTTCGCGCTGACCGAGCAGGTTCAGGTTGGGCCCATTTAGAAAAAGCAGTTTCATCGCGCGGGCAGGATAAAGATCACCCGCCACTTTGTCGAACGCATTTGGATTCCGCCTCGCCAGTAAAAAAAGCTCGCCAGCGCACAAGCACCGGCGTCAATGTGGACAGGAAAACTCTTCCTGATGAAAATCCGCCCGGGAAAATTGCTGGGGATAGCCGCGCTGCTGGCTGCAGTCCTCGCCGCGCTTTGCACCTTCATACTGCTGCAAGGGGATCACAGCGGCCCGCAGGTCGTGGCGGAAACGCGACGGGCGTTGCGCGAGCAGGGGTTCAAGACCGAGCTGGCCGAATTCAATTTTTCAACCACCGCTGACTTTCGCGCGCGCGAAGCCGCCCTTACTTCGATCTCCTCCCGACCTTCGGCTAATTTTTCCGGCGGCCCGCCAGATCTCCTGCCCACCCTTGCCAACAACTCCGCCATCGTCGTGTGGCAGCAGGACTGGCTGCCGAACGCCCCCGAGGAAATGCAATGGCACGAACTGCATGATGTTCTTGATCCGCTTCAATTTGAACTCGACGCCGCCTGCGCCGCCGCGCTGTCCGGCCCCATCCGCTTCAACCTGGAGGCCGGTCAGGGCAGCGCGATGCTGCTCCGACCACTTGCGCCGCTAAAAAATCTCACGCAGTCGCTCGGCAGCCGGACGGTGCTCGAACTGCACGAAGGACGCGCCGATTCCGCGTGGACGAATGTGCTGGCCGCCACGCGGCTCGTCACGGCCTGGGACACGGAGCCGGTGGACATTTCGCACATGGTCCGGTTTGCCTGCGTGACGTTCGCTTACAACGCGGCCTGGCAGGCACTCCAGACGAATGGCTGGTCGGACAAACAACTCGCCCGACTGCAGCGCGAATGGGAGTCGGTGGACTTCTTCAAGGGTTTGCCGGAAACGGCCGCCTTCAAACGCGCGAGCACCGCCGCCATGTGTCAGCGCGAACGTCAGGAGCCGCTGGAATCCGGCTTCACCGCCGGCCAATTTTTCAAAGAGGCGCTGTCAACGCCGCGCGCCGCCTGGGGCTGGGTCACGAGCTATGGAAAACAACTGCGCTACCGCAACGCGGGGAGTTACGAAGATGAAAAAGCCCTCCTGCTCTTCTATCGCGACCGCGAACTTGAACTACGGCGGGCGATCCAGACTAAAACCTGGGCGGAGATGCGAACACTTCCCGGCGTCACCAACAGAGTGATGTTCCTGTCAAACCATTCTTCGCGGATGCAATCCATTTTGAACATGCAGGAATTGGGCGGGGCGTTCCAAAGGGGAGGCATGACCTTCCTCGGACGCGCGGTCCAGGCCGAAGCCCAGCGTCGCCTCCTCGTCACCGCCCTCGCGCTCGCCCGGCATCATACGAAACACGGCGCGTATCCGCAGACCCTCGCCGAACTCGCGCCGGAATTTGTGACCAGCCCGCCGGTGGATTTCATGGACGGCCAGCCAATGCGCTATCAACGGACGGACGACGGCCACTTCGCGCTTTATTCGGTGGGCTTGGATGGTGTTGATAACGGCGGACATGTGCCGTCGCGCGATCCGTACGATTTTCCGATCCGATCACCGCGCGGATTCGGTGCCCCGCAGGAAAGCGACCTGGTCTGGCCACGCCCGGCTTCCGCCGCCTCCGTCGCGGCCCGGCATCGGGAACTATTGAACACCCGCGCGCTGCAAGCCAATGAGGTCGAAGCAGCGCAAGCCAACGCGCGGTGGGATTTCACTGCCCGGCGTCAGGCTGAAGCTCCCCGGCTGCTGGCCCGGGAGCCGGAACGCATTCCTGACGATTTGAAATATTTTGGCCGTCCGCTGGCCGAGCGGTTGCGCAATGGAAGCGCCGCCGGCACGAACCAAATCACGCTCCAGGAAATGTTCACCCTCCGGCAAGTCCTCACCGGCGCGGAACCTGAAACCATCACGTTCGACGCGCCGATCCGATTCACCGCACTCACCAACCTGGGCATGCTCGCGCTGCTGATTGATGTCACCACGAATGGCGAAGACCTCGACGAAGGTTGTGGCGTCAGCCAGATGGAATGCCAGGCCGCGCCCAACGGCGACTGCCGGTTGACTTGGAGCACGCTTTACGAAGCACCCGGCCAGCACGCGCTGCAACTGGCACTCGCTTTGGATCGTCCCGGCAAGGACACTCGTGAAATCATCGGCCCGGTGTTTCCCTGCGTTGTGACCAATCTCTGCCAGTTCAGTCTCGGCTCGGCCATGTACGATCCCGCGACCGGCGCCATCCTCCACGCCCGGCTGCCCGAGCCTGACGGCGTTTACACCGCCGAACTCACGGCTGAAAACGGAAACCATCTCAAAACATTCACCGGCACGACGACGAATGGCAGCATCAAGATTTTTTGGAATCTGGTGGACGACCAGGGTCGGCGGCTCACGGGTGAAACTTTCAATTCAACGTTCCATGTCACCCTGCCCGGCTCGGGGCGTTCACAAACATTAAAAGGGCCTTGAGGCTGTTCATGAGAATTGCACAACGCCTTGGTCAGCGCGGAGGAAACGATGTCGCCGGTTTTGAAACAGTTCAACGACTACGTGCTCTATTTGAAACACGACTTGAACGCGCAGGCCGTCGCCTCGCTCAAGGGCGAGGCGGCGAACATCACCGCCGAGATCAGCCGGCTCATCGAACAGATGAACAAGTCCATTGCCCGCGCGGATGAATTTGTGAAAGGGATGAACTGAGCCGCACAAGAGAATTGACAATCATCCGCCGCGCAGCATCCTCAAATCCGATTCTCATGATTTGGAAATTATTTTTCAGCGCGGTGTTAACCCTGGCCGGTTTCGCTGCCCTGGCCGCCGATACCAACGCCCCCACAACCCAGCCGCCGCAGTCCGAGTTCAACATCCGCGAGTTTGGTGCCAAAGGCGACGGACTCACCAAGGACACGGCCGCGATTCAAAAAGCGCTCGATGCTTGCGTCACCGCCGGTGGCGGCACCGTCCTGGTGCCCGCCGGCGTTTATCTCACCGGCAGCCTGGTGCTCGGCTCCAACACAACTCTCCGGCTCGAATCCCGCGCGAACCTGACCGGCAGCCCGGACATCGCCGACTACCCGCTCGCCCGCATTCGCTGGGAAGGCGAATTCGCCCAAGGCCATCGCGCCCTCCTGTCCGCAGAAAAGGCCGACCACATCTCCATCGCCGGCCCCGGCTCCATCATGGGCCCGCCGTTGAACGTGAGCCGGCTCCGCAATCCGCGCGGCCCGGCGCTCATCGAAATCGCCGACGCGAAAAATGTTTTACTCGAAGGCTTCTCGACGCAATACCAGCAGCTCTGGTCCATCCACCTGCTTTACTGCCAGAACCTCACTGCGCGCAACCTCACCATCCGCTCCATCAATTTCAACGGCGACGGCATTGACGTGGATTCCTGCTCCGACGTGCTCATCGAGCATTGCGACATCAACACGGGCGACGACGCCATCTCGCTCAAATCCGGGCGCGGCCAAGAAGCCGTGCGCGTGGCGCGGCCCACGCAGAACGTCGTCATCCGCGATTGCACTTTAGCCAGCAGTATTTTTGCAGCCATCGGCATCGGCTCCGAAATGTCCGGCGGCATCCGCAACGTACGTCTCGAAAACTGCACGCTCTCCGGCCATCAGAACGGCATCTACTTCAAGAGCCGCGACGGGCGCGGCGGATTCATCGAAGACGTGACCGGCGAAAATCTGACCATCAACAAATCCCCGACGTTCGTGGCCATTGACCTTTTGAAGAAAGGCATCCAGGCCTCCGATCCGGTCACCGGCGATGTGGACAAATGGGCCAGCCTCAAAAACGTCACGTTCAAAAACATCCGCGTGAACAACGTCGCCGAACTCATCGCCGCCACCAACATCCCGCCGGAAAAACCCGCCGACCGCGTCACTTTTCAGAACATCACCGGCACCTGCCGCAAAGGCATTACCCTGGCGAACATCGTAAATGCCAGCCTTTCCGGCATCGCTGTCACCGGCTTTGAAGGTCCGCTGGTTACAAAACAGAACGTCACGGGCAGCGGCCTCGACAACCCCGCCGCCCAGTAACTCCGCTTGACCACCCTCCTCATCGCCACCCGCAACCTGCACAAGGTCGGCGAAATCCGCGCCCTGCTCGGCGATAATTTCCGCTGCCTGACGCTCACGGATTTTCCCGCCGCCCCGGAAGTGATCGAAGACGCCGCCACCTTCGCCGGCAACGCAACGAAGAAAGCCGTGGAACTGGCGGAGTGGCTCGCGGCTAATTCACGTTTTACGTTTCACGATTCACGAGCCTTCATCCTCGCCGACGATTCGGGTCTGGAAGTGGACGCCTTGAACGGCGCGCCCGGCGTGCATTCGGCGCGCTTCGCCGCGTTGGACAAAAATGAAAATTCCCCCGACGCCGACAACAACGCCAAACTGCTGCGCTTGTTGAAAGATGTTCCCCCGGAAAAACGCACCGCGCGCTTCCGCTGCGTGATCGCGCTGGTGGAAATCAATCGGCAATCGGCAATCGGCAATCGGCAATTATTCGAGGGTGCCTGCGAAGGCCGGATCATTTTTTCACCGCGCGGGCAAAACGGCTTCGGCTACGACCCGCTGTTTGTGCCGGCGGGATTCGAGCAGACCTTCGCGGAACTGGGCGACGCGGTGAAAAACCAATTGAGCCACCGGGCGAAGACGCTGGCGCGGCTACGGGAAAAAATCGGATCCTAAGCTGCGCCCCCGTTAGTCCTTGCGGGTGGAAAAATTGCAGCCCGGTGATATTCTCTCCCCATCATGCCGCCAAAATTTCAAGCCGCCGGAAGTGCTGTCGCCGCCGGGATTCTGACCCTGACTTGGCTGCATGTGACCGCAACACCAGTTTTCGCCCACGGTGATTTGCACGAGCGCATCCAGGCGTTGACGCAACAAC
>JAYWBR010000186.1:0-5754 GCA_043781315.1 Verrucomicrobiota bacterium
GGCTGCCAACGGCTCAAAGGACTGCATGGTGAAGTTGGACGGCGCCCCGACCATCAAATGCTTTCACAATTCCTGTTTGGGCATCGTGGCCGGCGTGAACCGCGAATTGCGCTCGCAGATTGGCAAGGCGGAGTTTGAACCCGACTCGAATTATCGGAACGGAGCCGCACACGACGCCCAGCCCAACAATGACGATCCGCTGCCGGGAAATGATGACGAGCCGCATAATGAACACACCAACGGCTCGACGCGCCCCGACGATAAAACGCCCGTGTCAAAGAGCCTGGGCGAATTGAAACGGCGCACGGCAGACGATCCGAACGAATTATTGCGAACCGGCTACCTGTGCCGGGGCGGTGGATTGCTGCTCGCCGCGTCGACGGGCATCGGCAAAAGCTCCTTTGCGATTCAGTCGCAAATCATGTTCGCGCTGGGCCGCGCCATGTTTGGGATTCAGCCCGTCCGCCCGCTCCGCTCGCTCTACATTCAAGCCGAAAACGACGAGGGCGATCTCGCCGAAATGCGCGATGGCGTCCTGGCCGGACACCGTCTGTCCCCGTCCGAACTTGAAACGGTTTGTTCTAGCATCATCACCGCACACGCTAACACGCGCACCGGCCGCGCCTTCATGGAAAGCACGGTTGCGCCGCTGCTGGAATTGCACCGCCCGGATTTGCTTTGGATTGACCCCGCGCTTTCATTCATCGGCACCGATGCGATGACGCAAAAGGATGTTGGTTATTTTCTGCGCAACCTTTTGAACCCGCTGCTTACAAAGTTCAATTGCGGCTGCGTCGTCATCCATCACACAAACAAGCCGAGCAAGGGCGAAGAAAAAGGCGCGTGGCAGGCCGGGGACTTCGCCTATCTCGGCAGCGGATCGGCTGAATGGGCGAACTGGGCGCGGGCAGTCCTGGCGATCCGCTCCGTTGGCTCGCATGACGTTTTTGAACTTCGCGCCGGGAAGCGTGGCGGCCGCATCGGCTGGAAAGATGAAGAAGGCAAAACCGCCTTCGCGCGGCTTATCGGCCACGCTACCGAGCCGGGCGTGATTTGCTGGCGACCTGCTACCGAGGATGAAACCCCGGCAACAGCTACCAAGCGGGCAGGCACCCGCGAGGATTTGACCGCCCTTGTCCCGCTCGAAAAGCCTATCGCAAAAAGTCTGCTCATTGACCAATGGAAAGACCGCTACGGCAACCACGCCAAGGGCCGAGCTTTTCTGGACGCTCTGACTGCGGACGGAAAGCTTTTTGAATGGCGATTGAACCGCGCTGGAACAAACGCCGCGAAACTCATCGCCCGGAAACCGCAAACCGCAAATGCCGAATGAAAAACAGACACTTTTCAAGAGACTTTTCAGAGACTTTTCAACACCGGAATTTTGAAAAGTCAGACCCAGAGAGACACTTTTCAAACCCCCTTAAGGGGTTTGAAATGTCTGTCTCTCCCCAATGGCGAGACTGTGCAAGCCAAATTTTGGAAAGTCTCGTTGCCCAAGTCCTCGCAACACTTCAAAGGATTATTCCATGAAGCAACCCACCTTGCCGACGCCAACAGACCGGACACAACCGCAGATGGGTAGCTCGCTCAATCTGATTGCCAGACTGCCGCAGTCCGCCGCTGGCCTGTCGTGCGCAAGGTTATCTTTGAGGCTCATTTTCTTCAACGACGCATTCAGACGCCACCAGCGCAGCCACAAGCCCGGCACGGGGGCACTGGGCGGCCAACACCATGAGGCGGTGGGATGGAGTTTAGGTTCTCCCGGCAATGTTTGCCTAACAGGTGACCAAGCTTGCTTTCAAGACCTAGACAGAATTTTGAAAATTTCATTCAGTTTCAATTTATGAGCACACAAAAATTAATCACCGACGCGGCTAAAATCCACGAGCTGGAGCTGGCCGCACTCGCTGGCGTCACGACCCGGCGCATCCGGCAACTTGCTGAGGCCGGAAAAATCCCGCCGCCCGTCGAATCATTTTTTCCAGCCTTTGAATCCATTTCAAAGCTCATCACCCACTTCAGAACCGCCAACGAGGAGTTGCGGATGGAAAAGCTGGCCAAGCTGACGGCTGAAAGAAAACTTCGCGAGCTAGAGCTGGATGAAGCGGTGAAAAGGCTCATTCCGTTTGCGCTTGTGGAGTGTGTCTGGACGGGAGTGATGCGGGAATTGACCACTAAAATTTCTCACGCTTCAATTCCCGACGCGGTCAAAAACGATCTGCGTCGCGACCTTCAGAGCATTCCGATTGACCAGTATTTTCTGGATAGTCAGAAGGAATCAAACACCAATGCATAATGAACAGATTTGCTTTGCAGAGGACGGGCATCTCGAACCCGCCACTGATTTTCCGTGGCATGAGCTTGACGGCGCGCTTGAAGTCGCGCAACTCAAGCCGTCGGCAAACTTTCGCGAAGCAATCCTTTTCGCCCACGACGCCCCGAACTCAAAGCTTTCGTTGGCGTGCCTGCTCATCATCACCGGCGATCCTTCGCAGTTTGAAATTGCGGTCAAGGAAACTGCCAGACGCTTTCGCACGCCGCAGAATAAAGTTCGCAACATTTGCGCCCAATCTCAGGCCGCGCTTGATCCAAAATTATGAGAAAACAAACTACTAGTTCCGCACTCGGCAAACTCAAATCGCATTTGAAAGCGCTCTTCCATTACCAATTCGACCCGCGCTGGATTACCAATCCAGTCGCCCAGCGCAAGCGTCGCCCAAAGATTCTCGGGGCAGAGAGTGCCCGCGAAAAAAAGTTTTAGCGACAAACTTTGCGCCGACTACCAGGCGCGCCGGTATCCGTTTGACGCCAAGTGAACCCAGACTGCCCCATCGCTTTCGAGGATGACTCGCACGACGGGGTTAAGACCTTCGTGCCAGTCACCGAATTCGACTATTCCGCAGTTGACGCTGGCGACGAAACCGACAGCGAAAAATTCCATGAAGTTGTGCTTGGAATCAAATCGGAAGTTGTTCGCAGATTGCTGCTTTATTTGATCGCCGGGGCATCCCAGAAAGAGGCCGGACTCAGGGCGCACCTGCTGGCTTACGGGCTGAAAATCCATCCGGCGAAAACACAGATAGACCTGGCCGCATCGCTCAAAATATCTCAGCCAACGGTGTCCCGGTGCATAAAGCAAACGTCAACATTATCAAGGGGATTCTCTCGTTTTTTGGCGGAACGTGAATAGACCTGCGCCCATTGATGACAAATAATGAATTCTCTTCTCTCCTAGACGCCGCGCTGTTGAGCCGGTCGTCTAATCCAATCCCCCAAAACGAAGCCAACAAGCTGTCCGTGGCCGGCATCTTCCGTGATCTAATGACGGGTACAAACCCGACCGGTCACGCGGCCGAAGTCAGCCGGGCGCTCTGCCGTGCCGATGGGGTTCACCCTGACAGCGTGATGGGTTGCCGCATCCCATTTTCCGCGATGTTGCAACGTGGCATGATCCGCGACCTCTCCGCTGGCAACTTCGCGCAAGGTGGCGCGACCGTCGGCCTGGACATTGGCGACCCGATTGAGGTGATGTTGAATCGGGCGACGGCGGCGCGGTGCGGAGCGAAAACGATTTCCGGGTTGCGTGGCAACGTCGCCCTGCCCCGGCAGACCTCCGCGCCATCGGTTTACAGCCTGGCCGAGTCGGCGACCGCTACAAAGGGCAACGTGACTTTTGACCAAGTTTTGCTCACGCCGCACAAAATCACCGGCACGCTCGACGTTACCCGCCAACTCGTTTTGCAAAGTTCCATCGGGGTTGAAAACCTTGTGCGCGACATGCTCGCCAGCATGATCTCGCTGAAGCTCGACTCGCTTTACTACTACGGCAGCGGCGGCGGCTCTGAGCCGGTTGGAATTGTGAACACCGCCGGAGTTGGTGCGGTGAATTTCGGCGGCGCGGCGACCTATGCTAAGATCGTAGATTTCGAGGGTTCACTCGCTGCGTCAAATGCGGATACCACCGGCGCGAAGCTGGCTTATGTCACGTCACCCCTGGTACGAACGAAATGGAAAACCACGGCCAAGCTGCTCACGGGCGCAACCACCGTTGCCGCAACTCCGCTTTGGGAGACCGGCTCCTGGGGTGATGATTCTGGCGACGGCCTGGTCAACGGTGCGCGGGCTTGTGCCAGCAACCAGGTTCAAAACAACGGGGTGATCTTCGGCAACTTCGCTGACAGCATCATCGGAATTTTTGGAAATGGCATCGAGCTGATCGCGAACCCCTACTCCCGCGACACTGACGCGGTCGTGCGTCTAACGGTGCACCTGTTCGCCGATGTTGCCTTCCGGCATCCGCAATCGTTCTGCGTCTCAACTGACGCAGGCAACCAGTAAACCACAACCAACGAAAGACAAAAAATGAAGCTCATTTCCACCAGTTCGTTTCGCGCCCCGGTAGGCGTCGAAATAGTATTCGAGAAAAAATCAGTTCACCCGCTTCACGTAGGCAAGGGCGCGCGGTTCAGCATCGGTGGCGAGACTCCGCTTGAAAAGCTGGACGTAAAAACTCAGCGAGTGATTGCTGAACTGAACATCTCAGGCCGCATAGTGGACGCCAGCAACACGGACGCCATCGCACTGATTGACGCCGAGCTTGCGGCCGAGCTTGCGCTTGAACGTCGCCAACAGGCCGGGCTAGGGAAAGCTGCGTGAAAATTTACGGGGCGGCAATCTTCACCGTCCTGTGATGCGGGTTCGTTTCACCCGAGAAGTGGTTCACTGCCGGACGGAGTCATAACCGGCCGGCAGTTTCCTTTTATGAAAATCAGACTCAAGATTCACCTCGACGAAGCTCTTTCGCTCGAAAGCAAATTGAACCGAGGCCGGCCCCAATGGTTTGATCGTCATGGCCGCCGCCCGCGCCGCCGACGGGAGCTGGCCTATGCGCCAGAGCGTGTGAACGTCGGCCCCAAGACTCTGCCACTCGGGCAATGACCTTTTCCAGCGCATGTTTCTGTATCACGACGGAAACATCGTTGGAAGCCAGCGCCGGGAACCATTCACCGGCGCTGGCAATTTTTCAGACGCAGCGTGATAAATAAGAGCGCAATTTCATAAAGCAATCGTTCAAGGGCAGGCCGCAGGCGCGCAACGGCGCACGGGAAAATCTCTCTGTTGCGGAAATCCTAATCAGGCCGGGAACCAGATCAAGCGGGAAATTTTCAGACGCACAGGACTTTCAGTCCTCAAGCGTCTTTTTGCAGCGCAACGATTTACAAAAAACCGCTTGTGCCACTATTTGTGCCACTTCACCTGGGAAAATCTAGTGCCCTTTGTTCACAGCGAAAAAGTGAGTTTTAACCAATGATTGCAAGGAGTTCTGATTTTATGGTGTAACTTGAAGAAACTACGCGAAACCCCTGGTTTTACTATTTTAAGTCCTGTGCGTCTGCCATTTCGCCACACCGGCAACCTTTATTTGCAATGGTTTATCTTGTTACTGTCTGTGCCGAGTTTGACTTGTGCTAGAGTTACGGCGTGAATGCAAATGCAACCGCAAGCACTGGTGCAAAGCAATCTGGCACTGGTCAATCTCATGGAGCCACTTTCGCAAAAGTTCTCGACGGACGCAAGCAGCCGATTCGCGGACTATGGGAACGGGGTGCGGTTAAAGTCGGTTAAAGTCGGGTGAGGGCAGAAAGATTTTTCTGGTTCCCCGCTGTTTTCGGTGGAATCAAAATTGGGGGAAGCGGAGTTTGCCGGCGACGAAATAAAGCATGGTGATCAGGTGCGTGGTGGATCGGTATC
>JAYWBR010000187.1:0-5741 GCA_043781315.1 Verrucomicrobiota bacterium
GCTGGAATTATCCACCACCACGCAGCCGGCTTTCACAGCGGCCGGGGCAAATTCTTTCGAGATGCTGCCGCCCGCGCTGAACAGCGCGATGTCAATGCCCGCGAATGAATCCTTGGTCAATTCCTGGATGGCGATTTCCTCGCCGCGAAATTTCAACTTCTTGCCCACGGAACGCGCCGACGCGAGCAGGGTCAGTTTCCCCACCGGGAACAGCCGCTTTTCCAGCGTCTTGATCATCTCGATGCCCACGGCTCCCGTGGCACCCACTATGGCAACATGCGGTTTCTTATTCATAACAAAGGGCGCAAATATATCGGGCGCGGAGCCGGTGTCAACGCGCTCACATCGGTCAGTTTGAACTACGGCATTGCAATCAGCGGCGAACTTGCGGAATTTGTTGCGGCCGTAAAACCCACGGCCCGCACCACGATGGATACTTTGATTCCCTTGATGACGCCCGCGCCCGGCGACCGCCAGTTGCGTTTCGTCGGCGACCGCGTCCGGTTCACTTTGAAAGACCGCGACGGCCGTCGCCCGCCGCGCGGCTGGCAGGCGCGGCTGCGCACCAACCTCGGTCGCGCCGATGTGTTGCGTCGCGAGATCATCCAGTCCCACACCCACGGCCTGCCCATCGGCGGCGCGTCCTGGCGCGACTTGCCGATGCGCGAGGAAAACGGCGAATGGTCGCTCGAACTCCCGCTCGCCGAAGTCGGTTACTTCAAAGCCAAAGCCTACCTCCTCGATCCGAAAGGCTGGCAGCACTGGCCGGACGGTTCCGACGCGGGCATTTCCGTGCACCCCGATTCCTACCGCACCGCGAACACGATCTACTGCGCCTTCCCGCGTTTGTTTGGCGCGAGCAAAACCGCCGTCAGCACGCAGAACGAAGCGCTCGAAAAACAAATCCAGCAGCTCGATCAACTCGGCCACACCGTCATTCCGCCGTCGGGAAAATTGCGCGACCTCGTCCAGTGCCTCCCGCACATCCTCGGCAAACTCGGCTGCCGCATACTCCATCTGCTGCCCGTGAGTCCCACGCCGACGACCTATGCGCGCTTCGGGCGCTTCGGCAGTCCGTACGCCGCGCAGGATTTAACGGCGATTGATCCCGCGCTCGTCGTCTTCGACAAGCGCACCACCGGCGTGGATCAATACTGCGAACTCACCGCCGCGACGCATCGGCTGGGCGGCCGCGTCTTTCTCGACATCGTCATCAACCACACCGGCTGGGGTTCCACGCTTCAGGAAAATCATCCCGAATGGTTTTTGAAAAATCCCGACGGCTCATTCGCCAGTCCCGGCGCGTGGGGAACCACCTGGGAAGACCTCGTGGAACTGGAGCAGCACGATGTTGAACTCTGGGATGAAATCGCCAACTCACTGCTGACCTGGTGCCGGCGCGGCACGGATGGTTTCCGTTGCGACGCCGGCTACAAAGTCCCGCTCGCCGCGTGGCAATACATCATCGCCCGCGTGCAGCAGGAATTTCCCGAAACGATTTTCCTCCTCGAAGGACTCGGCGGCGCTTTGGAAACCACCGAAGATCTGCTCACCGCCGGCGGAATGCAGTGGGCCTACTCGGAACTGTTCCAGAATTATGCCGGGGGCGAAGTCAGCCGCTACCTCGACTACGCCAACCGCCAGAGCGAACGCGTCGGTCTCTACGCGCATTACAGCGAAACCCACGACAACGACCGTCTCGCCAAACGCGGCCGCACCTGGTCGCTGCTCCGCAATCGGCTCTGCGCGCTGACCAGCCCGGGCGGCGCGTTCGGCTTCACCTGCGGCGTCGAATGGCTGGCCCCAGAGAAAATAAAAGTCCACGGCTGCACCGGCCTGGCGTGGGGCAGCCCGCAGAACATTGTTTTCGAACTCACGCAGCTCAACCACCTGCTCGCCGGACATCCCTGCTTCCTCGACGGTGCAACATTGACGCGTCTCAGCCCGACCGACTCGCCCATCTACGCCCTGCTCCGCGAATCCGCCGAAGGCGCGGACACCGTGCTGGTCTTGGTGAATAACGATCTGGATAAACCCCACGCGGTCGAACTGGAAAATTCAAAATTCAAAATTCAAAATTCAAAATATGAATTGCTTGGCCAATCGTTGCCGAAAATTTCCAGCGACCACGGCAAGACCATTTTCCAACTCGAACCCGGCGCAGCCTTCTGTCTCGCGCCCACTGCGCAGCCCAAAGGTTTGAGCGGCGACGCCTACCGGCAGGCCCGGGCGCAGGCGGCCTGGGCGATTCAAGCGTTGGCTCAAAAATTCTCGCCCGACGAAATCGGCCATTACGACTGGCGCAAACTCGCGTCGCTCGTCGCTGGTTCCCCGTTTGATTTGCTCGCGGCCATTCATCAGCTCGACCGGGGGATTTTGAAAACGGATTTGCTGGCGGCACTGGACAAAACCCTCGCGCAAAAACCCTTTCCCCAAGTCGTGCGTTGGAATCTCGCGGATCGCCGCCGCGTCACGCCGGTGCCGCCGGATCACTGGCTGCTGATTCAAGACACCGCGCCATTCCGGGCGACGTTGGAAGTGCGGAGTGCGGAGTGCGGAGTGCGGAATGGAAGCGCGCCGCAGCATGTTCAATCCATCGCGGTTGGGAACCAACACGTCGCGTGCTTTCCACCCGGCAAGCTCGTCGGTGACGCCAAACTTTCGCTCGAACGCTGCGCCGAAAAGGATCCGCACGTCGAAGCCGCAGTTCGCCTGCTCGCGGACGCGCCGCTTTCCGCTTCACGTTTCACGCCGCACGTTTCCGATTTGGTGTTGTTGACGAATGGTCTCGGCGGCATGGCTCGCATTGGTGTTGATCTGGGCCGCGTGAATTCCAAATACGACTGCGTCCTTGGCGCGAACCTGCACGGCAGTTTGCCCGTGGATCGCCATGTCTTCGCCAAGCGCATCCGCGTGTGGGTGAACGCCGACGGCTTCATCTCGCCGCTCGGTTTCAAAAATCTCGCCGCCTTTGAAGCCGGCCCCGTGCCGGTCTGGCATTTTGTCGCCGCCGCCGGGGATGGCCGCACCGTCGAAATCAAACTGCGCGCCGAGATGCTCGCGGACAGCAACACAACGGTTTTTCATTTCAGCCGCCCCGCCGCCGCGAACGCCGCCGGCAAACAACTGTCCGCCGAAGCCGATGTGCGCCTGACCGTGCGCGTGGACATCGAGGATCGCAATTTCCATTCGGAAACCCAACACAACGGCGGCTCCGAACATCACTTCGCGTCGAATACGCGCCAACTCGAAACTCGAAACTCGAAACTCGAAACTCGCACCGGCTTTGAATTCACCCCCGCCAAAGACCGCCAGTTGCGCGTCTTCGCCGACGCCGGGGAGTTTCATCCGCAACCCGAATGGTGCGACAACATCCCGCATCCCGTCGAACAAACGCGCGGCCAGACCGGCAGCGGCGACGCCTACAGTCCCGGCTGGTTTGAACTGCCGCTCGCCAAAGGCAGCGCGGTGAATCTGCTCGTGACGGCGGAGACCGGCGTAGTGGCACGGGCGTCCCGCCCGTGCGTTTCAAAAAGCGGGACTGCTGGTGATCAGAAACTCACGGGCGGGACGCCCGTGCCACTCCCAAACTTCGAGGCGCAGTTGCTCCATGCCGCCGGTCAATTTGTCGTGCGCCGCGATGCGGGCAAAACCGTGATCGCCGGCTACCCGTGGTTTCTCGATTGGGGCCGCGACACTTTCATCTGCGCCCGCGGCTTGCTCGCGGCGGGGATGGTGGAAGAGGTGAAACAAATCGCCATGATCTTCGCGCGGTTTGAAAAGGACGGCACGTTGCCGAACACGATTCACGGCGCGGACGCGTCGAACCGCGACACCTCGGACGCGCCGCTCTGGTTCGGCGTGGTCTGTGAAGAACTCGCGGCGGCCACGGGCGAGAAATTTTACACCACCAAAGTGGACGACTCCGGCCGCACCATCCGCGACGTGCTGCAAAGCATCGCGACCAACTACGTCAAAGGCACGCCGAATGGAATCCGTATGGACGCCGACTCCGCGCTGATCTGGAGTCCGAGCCACTTCACCTGGATGGATACGAACTACCCCGCCGCCACGCCGCGCGAAGGTTATCCCGTCGAGATTCAGGCGCTGTGGATTCGCCTGGTGCGACTGCTTGCTGTCATCGGCGAGAAGAGCGAACACGCGAAATGGAAAACCCTCGCCGACCGCGCGCTGGCTTCGCTGGAGAAATTTTTCTGGCTGGAAGCACAAGGGTTTTATGCGGATGTCCTCATCGCCGGACGCGGTCAATCCGCCGCGCAAAGCAGGGCCAGCGATGCGTTGCGGAGCAATTGTCTCTTTCCCATCAGCCTCGGTTTGGCGACGGGGGAACACGCAAAACGTTGCGTCGAAGCCGCGCGGCGTTACCTCGTGGTGCCGGGCGCGCTGCGTTCGCTCGCGCCGCTGCCGGTGTCGGTGCCGCTGCCGGTTCATGGCAACGATGGCCGTGTCATCAATGATCCAGGCAATCCGTACTGGGGTCGTTACGAAGGCGACGAAGACACGCGCCGCAAACCGGCGTATCACAACGGCACGGCGTGGACGTGGACGTTCCCGGTTTTCTGCGAAGCGCTCGCGATGGCGTGGGATCATTCACCGGACGCGGTTGCCGCTGCGAAAGCGTATCTCGGCTCGGTGGATCGCGTGCTGGCGGAAGGTTGTCTCGGCCAGATTCCCGAACTGCTGGATGGCGACGCCCCGCACGCGCAACGCGGCTGCGATGCTCAAGCGTGGGGAGTCACGGAAGCGGTGCGGGTGTGGAAGTGGCTCGGGAATTTATGATTTACAATTTTTGAGTGATGATTGCCGGGCCAACCAATCGTCAATCGGAAATCAAAAATCGTAAATCCCTCAGGGCTGGCTGGTGATCTTGGACCAGTCCTGATCCTGCGAGGCGGCGTAGATGGCGAAGGCTTTTTCGTTTTGAATCAGCGCGGCGCGCACGACGCTCGAATCATCCGCGCGGCCGAGGTTCAGCACGGAATCAGGAATAATGCCGACGCGTTTGTGGGCGTAGATGAGGGCGAACGTGGCCTGCGCGGTGGCGTAGTACGGGAGTTCCTTGTAGGCGCCCTCGGCGGAATCTTCCACGGCGTTGGCGAGAAATTCGAGCTGGTGGCCGAGGTGCGGAAAGAGCGGTTCGTAAATCTGCGTGTACTCCAGCTTCCATTGCGGCAGGGCGCGCAACATTTTTTCCACCACCGCCGGCGAGATCGAGGCGGCCCCGTGATTTAAGAAGTCAACGATTTCAGGCATGGACGCACTTTAGCGAAACCCCTTGCGGATGCAAAAACAAATCGCAGTCGGCGGGGCCGGTCACGGACGGGCATTGCGGCCGAACATTTTGGTTGTCGCGGGGCGAGCAAAGCAGGAGGAGTTTTGTAGGTAGCAAAGTCGCCGAATGTGTCGGAACTCCATGAGAATGTCCCCATGGGAACTCGATAAGAATGTCCCCATCGGCCGGGCTGCGGTAGCAACCCGGCCACCACATGGAGACATTAACAATGAGTCGGAACGAACGGAAACGATTGACGGTGATGGCAGGCGTGACGGCGGCGGAGCTGACTTTGGTGCAGGCGGCGGAACTGATGGCGGTGGGCTACCGGCAGAGCAAGCGCATTTGGAAACGGTATCAGGCCGATGGGGACGCGGGCTTGGTGCATCGGCTGCGGGGCCAGCCCAGTGCGCGGCGCAAGCCGGCCGCCCTGCGGGCGCAGGCGCTG
>JAYWBR010000188.1:0-5735 GCA_043781315.1 Verrucomicrobiota bacterium
CTGGACGGATATCACCGGCGGTTCGCCGATTACCTTCCCGGTCACGAACGCGCCAAATTACTTCCGCCTGATCTGTCCGTGATCCGGCTGGGTCGCCGGAGTTGACTCCGGGAAAGTTTCCACCAACCGCTCCGATGCAAATCGGGGCGGTTGCTTTTTTTGGAGAGGGTCAAAGATGGTTTCTGTTTCAACCCAAACTCCGAACTGAGATTTCCCAACCGCCGGAGTGCGCCCGTCCCGGGCGCAGCCACGCGGCCTGGGCCGGGCCGTTGAAATTTTCCCCGCCACCGCGTGCTCGAACCTTGCTGCGCCCGGGGACGGGCGCACTCCGCCACCGGCCACTTCGGAATTCCGGTTCAATCTTTGTCTTTCCCAAATCTTTGGGTGGTGCCCGGGCAGGATCGGGAAAGCTGCCGGTTACTTCATCGAACGCCGCCACGGCCCAAGCAGCACCGGCAGGAGCAGCAGGGACGCCACGAAACAGTTCACCAAGCCCAGCACGAGCAGAATGCCGAGTCGCGCGTTGGCCGGCACCTGCGAGAGCATTAGCACGCCGAAACCCAGCGACATCGCAAGCGTGTTGATCAAGGCCGGTGGCCCGGTCAGGCGCAACGCGCGGCCCAATGCGTCCACCCCCGATCCGCCTGCCGCGCGCATCTGGTCGAAACTTTCCAGCAGATGAATCGCGCAGTTCACGCCGATGCCCAGGGTCATCGCCGCGAACATCGAGGTGGCCACGCCCAGCGGAATTTCCGTCCAGCCCATCACTGCGAATTTAATGAGGATCGCCAGCAGACTCGGCACCAGGCAGAAAAATCCCCAGCGCATCCCGCCGAACAATGCCGCCACCAGAAAAATTCCCGCCAGCGACCAGCCCAGCGATTGTAACTGGGTGGTTACAATGCCGCCGATCAACGCCTGGCTCACCGCCACGTCGCCGGCAAAACCGAGTTTCATTCCCAGCGGCGCGAGATGTTCCCGCTCATAGTCACGGAGGTCGCGCATCAGCCGGGCCGTGTCCACGAAGTTGGCGTCCTTCAAAAATACGGTCGTCAACGACCGCGTATAATTCGTGTCCACGAGTTGCCGCAGCCGTGGCTGGCCCAGCGCCAGGCCGTAATAATCCCAGAGCAGTTTCACTTCGATCCCGTTGCCGGGCAGCACGCGGGCGTCTGGATCGCCGGTCCGCGTCATGAAGCGCGTGGTCAGCAAGTAGTCCTCCGGGCCAAGCACGCCGCCGACGGCGCAGTCCGGCCGGGCGCGGATGAACGAGGCGAGTTTGCCCAAGGTGCGGATCGTTTCGGGCAGGAGGTGCGTGCGGGCGGCGATTTCAAAATGGGCGCGCCCGGTTTTCGCCAGGGCAGGCCAGAAATTGCCGCCGGGCTCGCCGGGCGCGATCCGGGTGAAGATTTTTTCGTCGCCGGCATTGACCATTTCAAAATGCGACTGCCAGACAGTCTGCGGGTCGTCGGTTATCCAAAGGCGGATCGGGCTGCCCATCATCACGGCGGCGTCGGGCGTCAACGTGCGAGGAAAGGCGAGGTCGCGCGGCGCCAGATCCGCCACCGGCATTTCCCCGGACAAGGTGCGCGGCGCTTCGACGGCGACGAACAGCAGATGCATCCCAAAAAATTGTTCGTTCACCCGTTGCGTCACGCGGCGGAATTCGCTCTCGGGATCGAAGCCGTTGGTCCAACTGTCCTGCACGGCCAGTTTGCGCAGGCCCAGCGGCGTCAGCGCCAGGACGAGCAGCGTGCCGCCCACCACCCAGCCGCGCTGCTGCACGATCGCCGCGCCCGCGTGCGTGAACCAATCGGCGAGCGGAGTTGTTTCATTGCGCCGCCGGCGGTTCAACAGCCGCGCAGGATTCACCAGCGTCAGCAGCGCGGGGACGACGGTGAGCGAGAAAAACAGGCCGAACAGCGCGCCGAGGCCGGTGAAAATTCCAAACGCCCGCACCGGCACCAGCGGTGACAAGCCGAATGAGAGAAAGCCGACAACCGCCGTCAGCGAGGTGCAGGCCACGGGCACGAGGAGTTTGTTGAAGGTTTCGCCGACGAGCAGCTTATGGTCGTGGCCGGGCTTTTCGCGGAGCAGATTGAAATAGCGGTTGAACAGATAAATGTCATTGGTCACCGAGAGGACGGTGAGCAGCACGGGCATCACGGCGGTCGTCAAATACAACGGCACATGACACCAGCCCATGAGACCGAAGACAAAGACCATCGTCGCGGCTACACCCGGCAGCGGGAGCAGCGCGGCCAGCACGTTGCGGAAGCAGAGCAGAAAAACCAGCATCATCACCAGCGCGGCCAGCGGCACGAGGCCGAGGTGCCGGGCGGCAAACACGCGGAGTTCATGCGCGCTCGTCGGCGGTTTCCACGCGGTCCGGCCTTGGATGCTCGTGCCCAGCAATCCTGCCGGCACGCCAAGGTCTTCGAGTATTTGGACGCCCAGCAGCGATTCCGCCGCCGGTGCGCCCGTCACGGCGATGTCGTTGTCCGGATTTTTATGGGCGGCAATCAAGTCGCGGACCGTTTCATAAAATTGCGTGCGTTCCGTCCCGTCGGGAACTCCGACAAGGATGACCGTGGATCGGCCGTCTGCTGAAACCAGCGTGCCGGTGTACATCGCGATGCGCCGCAGGTCGTCGCGCAATTGCTCCAGCTCCGCCGGCGATTGCAGCGGCGGTTCCAGCATTTTCTGAAACGCGATCGTGCCGGGCCGCAGCCGGAAGCTGGGTTCGGTGGCGAGACTGATCACATGGGCGGGAGTGACGCCGGGGATTTTCAAAAACTCTGCCGAGAGTTCGCGGACCAGTTGCACCGTGCCTGGATTGAAAATGTCGTTGGTCTGATGCGGCTGGACCAGCACGACCAGTTGGTCAGGGATGTCAAACTGGTGGCGGATCGTGCGGTCGTATTGAATTTCTGGCGCGTGGGGCGGAATGAGCGCATGGCCGTCGGTGCGGAGTTGCAAACGGAGCACGCCCGGTGCGGCGGCCAGCGTCAGCAGGGCCGCCACCGCGAGCGTCTGTTTGGGGCGACGAATCGCAGAGCGCGACAGCCCGCCGAAGAAACCGACGATCCACCGCTTCAATTTTAACCGGGCCTCGAAAGGTTGCATGGAAATTTAGCCCAAGCCGATACTCCGCCTTGGGTCAGGGTGAAAAGATGTCGGTGGCCGTGACGCGTGGCAATGCTGGAGTCTGGAAGATTTTTTGTTTGCAAGAAGGAGGAGAGTGCTGCGGCAACGCCATCGGACGCATGAGTGTTTGCGCGGTTCGGTTCCGCACAAACATGCGGTGGTTTGCGCCTCGACGAGTAATCATATTCAACCGCGTGACCCAAAAATGGGTGGTGCAAACGGATCAACCCGGAAATAATTCAATTGTGAAATCCAAAAAATGTGCGTTGTGGGCCTGGCTTTGCCTCTATCTGGCCGGGGGTGCGGTTCGGGCTGAAGGCGACTTGTCCAAGGCAACCGCGCGACCCAGCCCGGCGTGGCTGCGCGCCGGCGTCCTCTACGAGGTTTTTCCGCGCCACTTTTCCGCCGCCGGAAATCTTGCTGGCGTCACCGCCAAACTTGATGAGCTGAAAGACCTCGGCGTGAATGTTCTCTGGCTCATGCCCATTCATCCCATCGGCGAAAAGTTTCGGAAGGGCGAGTTTGGCAGTCCTTATTCGATCAAGGATTATTACGCGGTGGATCCCAACTACGGCACGCTGGCGGATTTCAAAAAGCTCGTCGGCGAGGCGCACAAACGCGATCTCAAAGTCATCATGGACATCGTGGCCAACCACACCGCGTGGGACAGCGTGATGATGGCGCACCCGGAATTTTACAAGCAGGACCAGGACGGCAAGATCATCCCGCCCGTAGCGGAGTGGACCGACGTGGCCGGCTTGAACTACACCAACGCAAAACTCCGCGACTACATGATCGCGATGTTGAAGTATTGGATCAAGGAAGCGGACGTGGACGGTTTCCGTTGCGACGTGGCCTACATGGTGCCGACGGATTTCTGGGAACAAGCCCGCGCCGAACTCACGAAAATCAAACCTGACATCATCATGCTCGCCGAAGCCACCAAGCCCGAGCTGCTCGTGAAGGCGTTTGACCTGGATTATTCCTGGCCGCTGCACGCGACGCTCAACGACGTGCTGCTCAAGGGCGCGCCCGCTTCCAAGTTCCGTGCGTCGTGGGAAGAAAGCCGCCGCCAGTTTCCCCAAGGCTCGCTGCACATGCGGATTTCCGATGACCACGACGAGGCCCGCGCCGTGGCGCGTTTCGGCGCTCGTGGTGCATTGGCCGCGTCGGTGCTGATGTTTTCGCTTGATGGCGTGCCGCTGCTTTACAACGGCATGGAAGTCGGCGACGCCACAGAGTCCGGCGATCCCGCGCTCTTCGACAAGCTGCCGATCTGCTGGAACCCGAAAGATCGTCCGCCGCTGCGCCAGATTTACCGCGACCTGATCAAGCTGCGCAAACAAGCCGCCGCCTTTCACAGCGACCGCGTCACTTGGCAGTCCAACTCTGACGAGGCGAATGTTGTCACGGTTTTGCGTGGCGACGACCAGGATGAATATCTGACGGTCATCAATTTCTCCAGCCGTCCGCTGGCCGCAAAAGTCGAGGTGCCAAACGCGGGCGATTTCAAACCCGTGCAAATTTCGGGAATGCCGGGAATTCCCGCGAACGGTTTTCCACTCTGCCATCTCGGTGGATTTGAATGGCGGATTTACCATCGCGCGGTCGGCAAGTGATCCGAAGTGCGGCCTTTCCCATTTCGTGTGGTTCGTGTATTTCGTGGTCAAACCAAAATAAAAAGACTCCATGCAAAAACCCCGTCTAAGTTTCTGGCAGATTTGGAACATGAGCTTCGGCTTTCTCGGCATCCAGTTCGGCTGGGGCTTGCAGATGGCGAACATGAGTCCCATCTACAAATATCTCGGCGCGTCCGATTCTGAAATCCCCATGCTCTGGCTCGCCGCGCCGCTCACCGGGTTCATTGTGCAGCCCATCATTGGCGCCATGAGCGACCGCACCTGGGGGCCGCTCGGACGCCGCCGGCCGTATTTCCTCATCGGCGCGATCCTCAGTTCGCTCGCGCTCTTTGCCATGCCCAATTGCAGCACGCTCTGGATGGCGGCGGGGTTGCTGTGGATTCTCGATGCCTCGATCAACATTTCGATGGAACCGTTTCGTGCGTTTGTCGCCGACAAATTGCCGCAGGATCAACGCGGCATGGGCTTCTCGATGCAAAGTTTTTTCATCGGCGTCGGCGCGGTCATCGCGGGCATGTTGCCGTACATTTTGAACCACTGGTTTCACGTCAGCAGCGACACGAGTGCCGCCAACGCGATTCCCGCAAACGTGAAAATCTCCTTCTACCTCGGCGCGGCGGCGTTCCTCGGCGCGGTGCTGTGGACGATTTTCTCGACCAATGAATATCCGCCGGACGACCTGGAAGCGTTCCAGCGCAAGAAGTCCGCGAGCAAAGGCATCGGCCATTTCGTCGGCGAAATTTTCAGCGCGCTCGCCGAAATGCCCGCGACGATGAAGCGGCTTGCACTCGTGCAGTTTTTCACCTGGCTCGGCTTGTTCTGCATGTGGCTGCATTTTTCCAACGCCGTGCCCGTGGTGTTCGGCAGCAGCGATCCCACCTCGCCGTTGTTCAAGGCCGGTGCGGAATGGGCGGGAGTTTGTTACGCGGTGAAGGACGCAGTGACGTT
>JAYWBR010000189.1:0-16461 GCA_043781315.1 Verrucomicrobiota bacterium
GCGCAACATGACGTCCTGTGGCTGGGTTGTGGCGATGGCGAAGTCTTGCGGGGCGAGGCGGGCAAATTCAAAACCATCCTCGCACCGTCCGTGCTCGGCGGCAAAAGCATCCGCGCGTTGCACGAAGATGCCGCCGGCCGAATCTGGATCGGCACTGCCGGTGGAAATCTGGCGTGTGTGGTGACGGGCCGATACTTGAATTGGAATTTGAACCTGGGGTCAGGGGACGATGCGATCCTGGGAATTCTCACCGATGCCGACGGCGATTTATGGCTGGGCACCAGCCGCGCGATCTACCATGCCGTGCAGTCCGATATTGCGGCGGCGCTGGCGGGACAGTCGGCGATCCATTGTCAGCTGGTGTTCGAGGAAGACAACGCGCCAAACTATCCCGCCACGGCCTACGGCTGGCCGGGCGCGGTGAAAGCGGCCGATGGAAAATTGTGGTTCGGGATGGCGGAGGGGGTCGTCACCCTGGATCCGCACCGGTTGCTGGTCAATCAAACGCCGCTGCCGGCGTTGATCGAGGAAGTAATTGTCAACGGCAATCCGCTGCCGGCGCTTCCCTCGGAAAAAGAAATCGTGCGGCTGCCTTCGGGTTTGCGTTCGCTGGAGTTTCAATTCACCGCGTTGAATTTTTCCGCGCCGGAAAAAATCCGGTTCCGCCACCGGCTTGAAGGTTTTGATCCCGACTGGGTGGAAGGCAGCCCCGCGCGGAGCGTCGCTTATGGCCGGCTGCCCTACGGCAATTTTACGTTCCGGGTGCAGGCGGGGAGTGCCGACGCGTGGGATCCGCAGGGGGCGTCCTTTGCGTTTCTCATCCCGACCCCGGCCTGGCGCTCGGCCTGGGCCTTGACGATTTACGGCGCGCTGGCCGTGGTGCTGGTGGCGGGCGTCGCGCGGCTGGTGTCCAACCGCCGGTTGCGCCGCCGGCTCGCGGTGCTGGCGCAGCAGCAGTCCCTGGCGCGCGAGCGCATGAGAATTGCCCAGGACATGCACGATGAAATCGGCTCAAAGCTGACCAAGATTTCCTTCATGAGCGAGCGGGCGAAGGGCGAGCTGCAAGGCCAGGCACCGGTGGCCCGCAAGCTGGACTCCATCGCCCTCACCGCGCGCGACCTGCTGCAATCACTGGATGAAATCGTCTGGGCGGTGAACCCGCACAACGACACTTTGGAAAATCTCGCGGCGTACCTCGGCCATTATGCAACCGAGTATTTACAGAACACGGCGGTGGAATGTGAACTGCACATTCCGCAGGGGTTGCCGCATCACCCGTTGTCCGCCGAAACGCGGCACAATTTGTTTCTCGCGTTCGAGGAGGCGTTGAACAACGCGCTCAAACACGGACGGGCCACGCGCATTCGTGTGGCCATGCGGGTCGAACCCCGCCTGTTTGAAATCACGATCGAAGATAATGGCTGCGGTTTCGAGGCCGAGACGATATTGTCCGCGAATCCAAACCCGGGCGTGCAGGCGGGCCGGCGTGTGGGCCACGGCCTGCGGAATTTGCAGCAGCGCCTGGCCGAATCCGGCGGCCGTTGCACCATCCGCAGCCGCCCCAGGCAGGGCACGACGGTCTGCCTGAGCGTGCCGTTGGGCAAGGTGCGGACACCGGGCAAGAGCAAAACAACATGAGCAAAACAATCACGGTTTCCATCGTGGACGATGAGGTGGATCTGCGGGAAAACATCGCGGGTTACATTGATGCGGCGAAAGGGTTTCGCTGCCTGGGCGTGCATAGCAGCGCCGAGGACGCGCTGGTGAATGTGCCGAAAGAAAAACCCGACGTGGTGCTGATGGACATCAACCTCGGCGGCATGAGCGGCATCGAATGCGTGCGCCAGTTGAAACCGCGGATGCCGACGACCCAGGTGGTCATGCTGACGGTGTTCGAGGACACGGAAAAAATTTTCGCGGCCATCGCCGCCGGGGCGAGCGGGTATTTGTTGAAGCGCCTCGCGCCGGCGAAACTGCTCGAAGCCATCCGGGAAGTCCACGAAGGCGGTTCGCCGATGTCCGCGCCCATCGCACGCAAAGTGGTGCTGTCATTGCAACCGGTGCAGGCCGCGCCGGGGGATCAGACGACCCCGTTGTCGCCGCGCGAGCGCGAAGTGTTGGACGGCCTGGCCGAAGGGCAGGCCTACAAGCAGATCGCAGACAAACTCGGCGTGAGCATTCATACCGTCCGGAATTACATCCGCCGCATCTATGAAAAACTCCACGTCTGCTCGCGCACCGAGGCGGTGGCGAAATATCTGAGGAAATGAAAGTTCCAAGTTCCAGGTTCCAGGTTCCAGGTTCCAAGCCAGCGCCGTTGCGTCGCGTTGGAATTTGGAATTTGGAGTTTGGAATTTTTGTTTGGCTGTTCGTGGCCGGTGTCTTGCCCGCCGCTGACCGTTCCGCATGGCAGCCCGCCGCCGGCCCGTTGCTGACGCGCTGGGCTGCCGAAGTCAGCCCCACCAACGCGCATCCCGAATATCCCCGCCCGCAATTGGTGCGTCCGGACTGGCTGAATCTGAACGGCCTGTGGAATTACGCCGTCACCCCGCAAGCCTTTCTGGCGGTGACAAATTTTGACGGGCAAATCCTGGTGCCGTTTCCGATCGAGTCGGCGCTGTCCGGCGTGATGCGGCGGTTGGATGAAAACAGCACGCTTTGGTACCAGCGAAGTTTTCGCGTGCCACCAGAATGGTCGGGCAAACGGGTGCGCCTGCATTTTGGCGCGGTGGACTGGCGCGCGCGCGTCTTCATCAACGGCCGGGAAATTGGCCAGCATCGTGGCGGCTACGATACGTTCAGCTTTGACATCACGGACAGTTTGAAACGCGCCGGCGACGAGGAAATTCGTCTCGCCGTCATTGATCCGACCGAGGGCGACCAGCCGCGCGGCAAGCAGTCGCGCAAGCCCGAGGGGATTTTTTACACGCCCAACTCCGGCATCTGGCAGACGGTCTGGCTGGAGCCGGTGCCAAAAATTTGCGTGGACGATTTGCGCCTGACGCCGGATATGGACGCGCAGGCCTTGCGCGTGCGGGTGGCGGTGGCGAGCGTGGCGGCGCCGCTGCGGGTTGAAGTCGCGGCGCTGGTGGAGGGCAAGGAAGTGGGGCGCGTGGCCGGCCCGGCCAACCGGGAATTGAACCTGCCGCTTTCCCTGATGCACCCGTGGTCGCCTGATGATCCGTTTCTGTATGACTTGCAAATCACGTTGAAGGACGGCGACCGGGTGGTGGATTCCGTTTCCAGTTATTTTGGAATGCGCCGGATTGCGTTGAAAAAGGACGATGCGGGCATCACCCGGCTGGCGCTCAACGACCAGTTCACGTTTCAGATCGGGACGCTGGATCAGGGCTTCTGGCCGGAGGGAATTTACACGGCGCCCACGGACGAGGCGTTGCGCTATGACATCGAGTTTCTCAAACGCGCCGGCTTCAATCTCGCGCGGAAACACGTCAAGGTGGAGCCGGACCGCTGGTATTACTGGTGCGACAAGCTCGGCCTGCTCGTCTGGCAGGACATGCCGAGCGGCAACAACACGACGCCCGAAAGCCGCACGCAGTTCGAAGTCGAGCTGCAGCGACTGGTGGAAGGAAGGTTCAATCATCCATCCATCATCGTCTGGGTGCTCTTCAACGAAGGCTGGGGACAATATGATACCGAGCGGTTGACGCCGTGGCTCAAGTCGCTTGATCCCTCGCGCCTGGTGGACAACGCCAGCGGCTGGACGGATAAGCGCGTGGGCGATTTGATTGACATGCATAGTTATCCCGGGCCGGAATGTCCGCCGCCCGAAGCCGCGCGTGCGGCAGTGCTGGGCGAATTCGGCGGGCTGGGGCTGGGTGTGACCGGACACACCTGGTCGCAACAGCGCTGGGGCTACCAGCCCATGCTCGACGCGACGGTGCTCAAGGATCGTTACGGCAAACTGCTGGATCGCGTCCACCTCCTGCACGATTCCTTCGGACTTAGCGCCGCGATTTACACCCAGACGACCGACGTGGAAACGGAATGCAACGGCCTGCTCACTTATGATCGCGCCGTGTCCAAGGTGGAGCCGGCCGCCCTGCAAACCGCCAATCGGGGGGACAACCCGAAACGGCTGCTCCGCGTGCTGGCACCCAACGCCATCTACAGCCGGGTGAGTTGGAGATACACGACCAACGCCCCGGGCGATCAATGGGAGACACCTGATTTCAATGATGCCTCGTGGCCGCAGGGTTTTGGCGGCTTTGGCACGACCGGTACGCCCGGCGCGCTGGTGGGGACGATCTGGAACACGCCCGACATCTGGTTGCGCCGGGAGTTCACGCTGGGGTTGGAAGACCCGCGTGAGGCCCGGCTCCAGTGGCACCACGATGAAGACGCGGAAATTTATCTGAACGGAATTCTCGCCACGCAGATGAATGGTTTTAGCGCGAGTTACTTTCTGACGAACATAAATCCTGCGGCCGTCGCCACGCTCAAACCGGGCCTGAACCGCATGGCCGTGCATTGCCACCAGACCGGCGGCGGGCAGTTTATTGACGCCGGCATTGTGGTCATGCGCCCGCCAAAAACGGACGGAGCGGCCAGGTGATTTTCATGGCCCTGCCTTGGGAGGCGTGTCCTTCGCAAGGCTGGTGGCCATTCCATGCCACACGACGTTTTTGCATTGTGTGATAGATTGTGCCCGCCTCATTCAGCGAATCAACATGATATTCAGGTGCAAAATAATTTGTGGCAATGGCAGGGTGCGCCGCTCCGCGCGCGCCGTTGCTGGTCAAGCCACGAGCAGCGCGCGCAGAAAGACTCGCCCCACCGGCCGCGTCTTTGTTTTTGCCATGCTGGCGCTGCTGTTTCATTTGCTCGCCGCGAACGCCGTCGCCGGCTTGCAAGCCCCACCGTTGCGCGGCAATCTCGGCGCGCACGATCCCGGCAGTATCATCAAGTGCAAGGACAGATACTACCTCTTCTACACCGGCCAGGGCATTTCTTCAAAATGGTCCACGGATAAAATTCTCTGGTATGGCGGGCCGAATGTTTTCGCGCATCCAGCCAACTGGACCACGAACGCCGCGCCGGGTTTCACGGACATCATCTGGGCACCCGATGTCATCTTTCTCAACGGACGCTATTGCCTCTACTACGCCGTCTCGACCTTGGGCAGCCAGGTGTCTGGCATCGGTCTGGTCACCAACCCGACGCTTGATCCGAGTGATCCCAACTATCTTTGGACCGATCAAGGGTCGGTGATTACTTCCGTCAACGGCAGCGCTTACAACACGATTGATCCGAGCGTCACGCTGGATGCGAATGGAAATCCGTGGCTGTGCTTCGGCTCGTATTGGAACGGCATCTATGTCGTGCAACTTGATCCTGCAACCGGCCTGCGAATCTCTGCGAACTCGCCCGTCACGCGCCTCGCCTACAACGGTTCGATTGAAGCCTCCTGCATTTTCCGGCACGGCGGTTATTACTATTTGATGGCCGACTGGGGTTCGTGCTGCTCCGGCGTGAACAGCACTTACAACATCCGCATGGGTCGCAGCACGAGCATCACCGGGCCGTATCTCGACCGCAGCGGCGTGGACATGGTCGCGAACGGCGGCTCAATTTTTCTGCAAGGCACGGGCAAGTTCACCGGGCCGGGACATTTCGCAATCCTCAACGAAGGCGGACAGCAATGGTTCAGCTATCATTACTACGATGCCGGAGCTTACGCGCCGTGGTATGGCGCGTATGGCGTCGCCGACTTCGATCTCGAACCGCTCTCGTGGACGACGGACAACTGGCCTTACTTCACGAACGACTGGTCGGCGATTTACAATTTTCAATCCGACGCGCGCGACGAGAACGGCCAATACTACGGCCTGTTGCAAAACGGCGCTTCGATTCAAACCGACGCCACGCGCGGTCGCGTGCAGAATCTCAATGGCACGAATCAATACGTTCAACTCCCGCCCGGTGTGGCGTTCGCACGGACTTTTTCCGCCGTGGTGAAATGGAATGGCGGCGGTGCGTGGCAGCGCATTTTTGATTTCGGCGTGGACACGGTGAATTACGTCATGCTCACGCCGTTGACCGGTGACTCCGGCAAGATGCGCTGTGACATCCGCGTCAACAACGTCACGCAAACCGTCACCGCGCCCGCGCCGTTGCCGACGAATGTTTGGGTGCAAGTCGCGCTCACGCTCGATGGCGTGAACGGAATTCTCTATTCCAACGGCGTGCCGGTGGTGACGAATGTGGTTTCGTTTCTGCCCTTGCAAACATTGGCGCAAACGAATCACCTTGGCCGCAGCAAATTTGTCGCTGACCCCTACTTCAACGGACAGATCGCAAACTTCCGCGTCTGTGGCCGCGCGTTGTCAGCGGCGGAAATTGCCGCGCCGCAACCTGTCATCGCGCAGCCTGCTGATGGCTCGACGTATCTGCCCGGCACGACGATTTCCTTCAACGGCAGCGCGACGGATGTGATTGATTTGCCGCTGGGCGCGGCGGCATTGAGTTGGAAAATCGAATACGCGCAAGACGGTGTGACCAACATTGTCTTCGGTCCATCTACGGGAATCACCAACGGCACTTACAACATTTCCACCAACGTCACTGGCGGCGGAATTTATAGCATCACCCTCATCGCCACCGACGGCGCGGGGCGCAAGGGAACAAATGTGGCAACACTGTCTCCCGCCAACCCGCCAAATGGATGGTCGTCGTATTATCCGTTCACCGCGAATGCCAGCGATGCGAACGGCCATTTCAACGGCACACTCAACGGCGGCGCATCCATCGTGAACGACACCACACGTGGAAATGTTTTGAACCTGAGCGGCAGCAGCCAGTTCGTGAGCCTGTCGCCCGGTGTTTCAAAAATGCAGACCTTCATGGCGTGGGTAAAATGGAACGGCGGCGCAGCGTGGCAGCGCATTTTTGATTTCGGCACGGACACCACGCGCTACTCCGTGCTCACGCCGTCGTCCGCCTTGGGAAAATTTCGCTCCACGATCAGCTTGAACAGTAACGCCGCCGGGGCGGAACAAATCACCGAAGGGCCGTCACCATTGCCGATTGGCGTTTGGACGCACGTCGCCGTGACGATGGATGGCAGCCGCGTGATTCTTTATACGAACGGAATTCCCGTCGTGACGAACGCCAACGTGGAGCTTGTCCCCGCGAATCTGAACGCGACGAACAACTATCTCGGCAAAAGCCAGTGGCCCGATCCTTACTTCAGCGGCCAGATGAGTTCCGTGCGGATTTTTTCCAGCGCGTTGAGCGCGGCCGCGATCATCGCGCCGCAAATCACCATCGCGCAACCGGCGCACGGCTCGGTCTATCGTCCGGGCGACGTCATAAATTTTTCCGGCACCGCGAATGATTTTTTCGACACCAATCTTCCGGCCTCCAGCCTGACGTGGTCGGTGAATTGGCGCTACACGACAACCAACACAATTATCTCCGCGCTGTCCGGCGTGACGAACGGCTCGTTCAACATTCCCGCTTCCGGTTCGTCAGCGACGAATGGCTCGTATCGCATTCAACTCGTCGCCACCGATTCCTCCGCGCGCAAGAGCACGAACTACGCGGACATTTTTCCCGCCGCTGTTTCGACCAGCACCGACTGGGCTTCGTATTTTCCGTTCACTTCAAACGCCAACGACGCGAGCAATAATTTCAACGGCACGCTGTTTGGCGGCGCGGCGATCCAGACCGACGCCACGCGCGGCAACGTGCTGAACCTGCCCGGCGGCTCCGGCCAGTATGTAAGTTTCGCCACGGGCGTCGGCGCGGCGCGCACATTCGGCGGTTGGGTAAAATGGCGCGGCGGCAATCCGTGGCAGCGCATTTTTGATTTTGGTCAGGACACGCAGCGATTTTTCTTTTTGTGTCCTTCTACTAGCGGCGGCTTGTTGCAATGCGCCATCACCGCGCAATCGTCGAACTACACGCAGGTAATCGAAGCCCCGCCGTTGCCGCAGAACATCTGGACGCACGTCGCCGTCGTGCTGGATGGACGACAGGGAATTCTCTACACGAACGGCCAAGTGGCGGCGGTGAATAACAGCATCAACCTGCTGCCGTCCGACGTGGGCGCTACGAAAAATTATTTCGGTCGCAGCCAGTTCGCGTGGGACGCCTATTTCAACGGCCAGCTCGACTCGGTGAAAATCAATTCGCGCGCGTTGTCGCTCGCCGACATCACTGCGCCGAGCCTGTCCATCACGCAACCGACGCTCGCCACGCTCTACGCGGGTGGCAACAACCTCGTGTTCGCAGGAGTCGCGCGGGATTATTCCGACGCGCTGCTGCCAGCGAATTCCTATTCGTGGACGGCGACATTTTCCCAAGACGGCGTCGTGTCTCCGTTCCTGGGCCCATTGAACAACATCACGAACGGCACGCTGGCGATTCCCACGAACGGCCCGGCGACGACGAATGTTTTTTATCGCCTCTATCTGACCGCGACCGACACGAATGGCAATCAGCAATCAACGTTCGTGGACGTGCTGCCGCGTTTGGCCACGTTGAACCTCGCCACCGTGCCGACAGGATTGCAATTGAGCCTCGATGGTCAAAGCATGAACGCGCCAACGTCCGTTGTCCGCGTGGCTGGAATGACGCGAACCGTGAGCGCGCCGTCGCCGCAAACTCTTTCCGGCAGCAACTACAACTTCGTAGTCTGGTCTGACGGCGGCGCGCAAACGCACAACATCAGCGTGCCGACAAATGCCGCCAGCTACACGGCGAGTTTTGTGCAGCCGTCGCTCGCCTTGAGCAACGGCGCGGGTTCACTCACACTGCAATGGCCCGCGTGGGCCGCGCCGTTCTCCGTTTGGAGCACGACGAACCTCGCGCCGCCAGCCACCTGGACACCAATCACCAACGCGCCATCCACGAACGCCGGAAATTTGCTGCTGAACCTGTCCGTCACGAACGACACCCGTTTCTTCCGCCTACAATTTCCGTGAACCCGCGGCGTCTTGGACTGCGGCGGGAAGCGGAGCGCCACGCCGCTTTCGCACGCACGAAGGCCGTCCTAAATTTGACTAATTTCCACCCGTCCGAAAGCGGTGGCGCCGCTGCGCTCTGCCACCGCAGTCCAAGACGCTGCCAGCGTTGCAGCGTGGCCGGTTTATGCCACGCGCGCTTTCAAAATTCTTGTGTCGTTTTTCATCCGCACGATTTAGCATCCTTGAAATCTCTGCACCCAAATGAAACTGAAACTGACCTGTCCGCTTGTCATTGCCACCACGCTCGCATCACTCACCGCTTTGGGTGCTGAAAAATTTTCCATCATTGAACGCCCGGACGTTTCTGCGACCAATCAATTTTATCTGGGCAACCGCGCGCCGCTGGAGGCGAGCCGTTTCATCGCGCTGCCCATCGGCGCGGTGCAGCCGAAGGGCTGGCTGCTGGAATTTCTCAAACGTCAGCGCGCCGGGCTGTGCGGCAGCCTTGGCGAGATCAGCGTGTGGCTGCAAAAAGACGGCAACGCGTGGTTGAGCAAGGACGGCAAAGGAAAATACGGCTGGGAGGAATTGCCCTACTGGCTCAAGGGCTACAGCCAGCTTGGCTATCTGCTGGACGATCCGAAAATGATCGCCGAAAGCAAAACGTGGATTGACGGCGCACTCAACAGCCAGCGGCCCGACGGCGATTTTGGGCCGGACCAGAAATTCGACGACGACGGCTCGCGCGATTTTTGGGCGAACATGCTCATGCTGTTTTGCCTCCAGACTTACTACGAGCACACGCCCGACCCGCGCGTGCTGGACGTGATGACGAAGTATTTTCATTTTCAAATCACCGTGCCGGATCAAAAGTTTCTCACGCACTACTGGCAGAAGATGCGCGGCGGCGACAATCTGTATAGCGTCTATTGGCTCTACAACCGCACCGGCGACGCCGAGCTGCTGAAGCTCGCGGACAAAATCCATCGCTGCACGGCGAACTGGGAATTGACCGGCACTCTGCCGGACTGGCACAACGTGAACATCGCCGAATGTTTCCGCGAACCGGCGGAACATTTTTTGCAGACGCACGACCAGGCGGAATTGTCGGCGAGCTACGCGGACTTCGCCGAAGTGCGGAAGCGCTACGGGCAAGTGCCCGGCGGAATGTTTGGCGGCGATGAAAATTGCCGCGTTGGTTATTCCGATCCGCATCAGGCGGTCGAGACGTGCGGCATGGTGGAGCAAATGTTGTCGGATGAACTGCTCATGCAAATCAGCGGTGATCCGTTCTGGGCGGATCAATGCGAGGACGTGGCGTTCAATTCCTATCCCGCCGCCGTGCTGCCGGATTTTCGCGGGCTGCGCTATCTCACCGCGCCGAACATGGTCGTGAGCGATTCCAAAAACCACGCGCCCGGCCTGCAAAACGGCGGGCCGTTCCTGCTGATGAACCCGTTCAGCTCGCGCTGCTGCCAGCATAATCATTCGATGGGCTGGCCGTATTTCGCCAAGCATCTCTGGCTGGCCACGCCGGACAACGGCCTGTGCGCGGCGGTTTATTCGGCGAGCGAAGTCACCGCGCAAGTTGGCGACGGCGCGAAGGTGCGCGTCGTTGAGGAAACCAAATACCCGTTCGAGGAAAAAATTATTTTCACGATTCACGCCGAAAAATCGGCGACGTTCCCGCTCTATTTACGCATCCCGGCGTGGTGCAAAGCTGCGGGCGTGGCCATCAACGGCAAGAAGGTGACGGTGGGTAGTGGCACAGGCGTCTCGCCTGTGAGTTCCAACCAGAACGAGGATGCTTCCCTGCAGAAACACACAGGCGAGACGCCTGTGCCACTACCTTTGGCAAATTATGTTCGCCTCGAACGCGAGTGGAAAAACAATGACGTGGTGACGCTGGATTTGCCGATGGCAGTTTCTGTGAAAACCTGGGCGGCGAATCACAACAGCGTGAGCGTGAACTATGGGCCGCTGACGTTTTCGCTCAAGATTGGCGAGCGCTTTGTGCAGCAGGACAGTTCCCGCACGGCCATCGGCGATTCCGCGTGGCAGAAAACCGCCGACCCGTCGAAGTGGCCGTCATTTGAAATTTTGCCGACGACGCCGTGGAATTTCGGGCTGGCCTACGACGGCGCGGTGACGGAGAAAACTTTCGCCGTAAAAAAACTGGCGTGGCCCAAAGATAATTTTCCATTTACGCCGGAGAGCTGCCCGATTCAAATCACCGCGCAGGCAAGGCAAATTCCCGAATGGACGCTGGACAAGCACGGCCTGTGCGCGGTGTTGCAGGACAGTCCGGCGCTCACGATGCAGCCGAAACAAGACGTGACGCTGATTCCGATGGGCGCGGCGCGGCTGCGGATCGCGGCGTTTCCCACGGCGAGCGATTCCTCGGACGGCCACCCGTGGAAGGCCGAGCTGGTGGCGAAGAAGCCGGTGTATCACGTCAGCGCGTCGCATTGCTTCGTGAACGACACGGTGGACGCGGTGAACGACGGCCTCGAACCAAAAAAATCCGGCGACGAGGAAATTCCCCGCCTGACGTGGTGGGATCATCGCGGCACGGCGGAATGGGTGCAGTATGATTTCGCCGCGCCGAAGAAAATTTCCAGCGCGGAAGTTTATTGGTGGGATGACACGGGCAAGGGTCAATGCCGCGTGCCGGTTTCAGCGCGGCTGCTTTACAAGTCCGGCGACGCGTGGAAACCGGTTGATGGTGCAACAGATTTGGGCGTGAAAAAGGATGGCTGGAACCGCGTGGGATTTCCGGCGGTGGAAACGACGGCATTGCGAATCCAGGTGCAGTTGCAAAACAATTTTTCCGGCGGCGTGCTCGAGTGGAAGGTGAAGTAGCTGGGACAATTTGCTCGCTTCACTGCGGACGCGTTTATATTTTCCGGCCGATAAACTCCACTATTTTGACATGATTTGGCCTTTTAAAAAAAATAATTTTGGCGACCGCCTGAAAACGGCTTTGGTTGTCGCGGCGGTTTCTCTCAAAGTCATCAGCCAATCAGCCAGTGGCGAAACTGTTCCTCTCCGCGTGACCGGCAATACGTCGCCCGGTTTTGTCTCACTGCCACCGTCATCGCTCGGCATCACGTTCACCAATCTCGTCTCCAGCCAGACGCGTTCGCTCTACACGTTGATCCCGACTGGCATCGCAGCGGGCGATGTGGACGGTGATGGGCTGTGCGATTTGTATTTTTGCTCCAGCGATGGAAACAATGTTCTGTATCGCAATCTCGGCAACTGGAAATTCGAGGACATCACGGCGAGCGCGGGCGTGGCGTGTCCGGGACAACATTCCATCGGCGCGACGTTCGCGGATGTGAACGGCGATGGCGCGCTGGATTTGATCGTCACCGCGCGCGGCGGGCCGAACCGGCTTTTCATCAATGACGGCAAGGGTCATTTCACCGAGGACTTAACTTTTCCCGGACGCGAATCCAAACTCGCCAGCACGTCCATCGCCGTGGCGGACGTGGATGGCGACGGCGCACTCGACATTTATATTTGCAACTACCGCAGCCGTTCCTATCTCGACGACCACATCGAAGTCGGCCCGGAGTTGACCAAGGAATGGGAGCGCGTGCGCGACGGCAAGGAACTATCGCCGCAGTTCCAGGATCAATTTTACGTGCAGCGCGGCGGGCTTTACGAGAAGGGCGAACCCGACGTGCTCTACTTGAACGACGGCCACGGCCATTTCAAAAAAGCGGATGATTCTTATTTCACGCTGCCGCCCGGTTCGTTGCCGCCCGGCCCGCTCGATGGTTCGGGTCTCGCCGCGCAGTTCCGCGATTTCAATGGCGACGGTTTTCCCGACCTCTACGTCTGCAATGATTTTCACACGCCTGATCGTTTCTGGTGGAACGACGGCAAGGGCCATTTCACGCTCGCGCCGATGGAGACGCTGCGCCACCAAAGTTTTGGCTCAATGGCCGTGGACGGCGCGGACGTGAACCTCGATGGCCGGCTGGGTTTTTTCGTGGGTGATATGTTGAGCCGCGACAATTCCCGCCGCCAGCGGCAGCGCGGCATCGCCGCGTCCAACATTCCGCAGACGGAGAATTACGGCCTGATTCCCCAATACACGCAGAACACTTTTTTCCTGAACCGGGGCGACAACACCTTTGCCGAGATCGCGCCGTTCGCCGGCCTCGCCGCGAGCGAGTGGACGTGGGGCGCGATTTTTTTTGATGCCGATTTCGACGGTTATCCCGACCTGCTGATTTCCGCCGGCAACTTGCAGGACTACATGGACGCCGACGCCATGAGTGAGCGGAGCAAATCCATGTCGAAAATTCAGGGTATGGAAGAATACCGCCGCACCATGCCGATCCTGAATGCGCGTTGCCAGTTGTTCCGCAATCTCGGCGATCTGCATTTTGAGGAAGTCGGCGAACGCTACGGCATTCACGCGGAGCAACCGCACGGCGGCATGGTGGTGTGCGACTTGGACAACGACGGCGATTTGGATGTGGTGATCAATAATGCGAACGGTCAGCCGGAAATTTATCGTAACGATTGTTCCGCGCCGCGCATTGCGGTGAAGCTGCATGGCCGCGCGCCAAACACGTTTGGCGTGGGCGCGAAGGTGAAATTGATCGGCAAAAAAACGCAGGAGCAGGAGATGATTTCCGGCGGGCGCTACGCTTCGGGCGGCGATTACACGCTGGCGTTTGCGGCGCGGCAAGATTGGTCGCCGTATAAGTTGCAAGTGACATGGCGCGATGGGCGCGTGACGGAAGTGGGCGGCGTGGAGGCAAACAACCTTTACGTCATCAGCGAAACGAACACGGTGAACGCGGAGCGCGGAGCATTGCTCCGCCAGAATCCCAGCGATGCGAGCGGAGCAATGCTCCGCGCTCCGGCGGCGGCAGACGTTCGCGGAGATTTTAACCCGCTGTTCGAGGATGCGAGCGCGCAACTCAATCACACGAACCACGAAAATAATTTCAACGATTTCGAGGCGCAGCCGCTCTTGCCGAATCGGATGAGCCGCCTCGGGCCGGGTGTGAGCTGGTTCGATATTGATGGCGACGGCTTGGACGATTTGATCCTCGGCGCGTCGCGAGGTTCGCTCATCGGCATTTACAAAAATCTTGGCGCAGGTCGGTTTGCTCCGTTCAATTCCAAGGATCAGCAGATGGGCGCGCGGCTCGACCTCACGAGCGTGCTCGCCTACGGCAGCAAGGACACCGGCGTGTCGCTCGCGATGGGCGTTTCTTCCTGGGAAGATCCCGCGCTCAAGGACGCCGCGCAGTTCATGAGCCTGACCTCATCGAACACCTGGTTGTCCGGCCCGCATGTCACGCGCGAAAAAAACGCCTCCGGCCCGCTGGCACTCGCGGATGTGGATGGGGACGGCAATCTGGATTTCTTCATCGGCGGCCGCGCACGCTTCGGTCGCTATCCCGAAGCGGCAGATTCGATGATCATTATGCATGACAAACAAGGCCGTCTCATCGAAGCGAAGGGAGACGGAGTGGCGCCGTTGAAACAATTAGGCATGGTCACGTCGGCGGTGTTCGCGGATTTGAACGGCGATGGCCGCCAGGATTTGATCGTGGGCTGCGAATGGGGCGCGATTCAAATTCTGATCAACACCGGCCAGGGTTTTACCAACGCAACGGCGGCGTGGGGTCTGGACAAACTTACCGGCTTATGGAACGGCGTGGCGGTGGGGGATTTTGACGGCGATGGACGCATTGACATCGTCGCGTCGAACTGGGGGCAGAACAGCAAATACGAAGGCGAATACGACGCGCAACGTCCGCTGCAGATTTTTTACGGCGACTTCAACGAGATGAACCGCGTGGAAATCGCCGAGGCGCACACCGACCTGTTCACGCACAAGCTCGTGCCGGAGCGCGGCCTCACCGACAGCGCCGGTGCCGTGCCTTACGTTCGCGGCAACACGCCGACGTTCCAAGCTTTCGGCGACGCCGACCTCGCAAAAATTTATGGCGACAAATTGAAAACGGCCCCGGTGGTGGAGGCCCGGGAGTTGCGTTCGATGGTGTTTCTGAATCGTGGCGGGAAATTTGAGGCGCATCCGTTGCCGGCCGAGGCGCAGTGGGCGACGGCCTTTGGCGTTTCGGTGGCGGACTTTGATGGCGATGGCAATGATGATATTTTCCTCGCGCAGAATTATTTCTCGTCGCAGCCGGAGACCATCCGCAGCGACGCGGGCAGGGGACTCTTGTTGCTGGGCGACGGCAAAGGAAATTTCCGTGGGTTGAGCGGCGAGGAATCGGGCATAAAAATTTACGGCGAACAACGCGGCTCTGCGGTGTCGGATTACGACGGCGATGGCCGCGTGGATTTGGTCGTGGCGCAGTCGAACGACCAGACCAAGCTGCTGCATAACCGCCGCGCGCGTCCGGGGCTGCGGGTGAAGCTCGAAGGCGGCACGGGGAATCCGCAGTGCGTCGGCGCAATCATTCGCGCAAAAACTGCCGCCGGGCTGGGCCGCGCGCAAGTGGTCACGGCGGGTTCTGGCTACTGGTCTCAGGATTCCGCGACGCTGATTGTGACGAGCGCCTCACCCATCACCGCGCTGCAAGTGCAGTGGCCGGATGGCGCGACTGACGAGCAGCCGGTTGCGGCAAATGCAAAATTGGTGACGCTGCACCAACAGAACAAACCACGGTGAACGCGACATTTGAAATTGAAAACCATGCGCCGAGGACGCGTGCTGCCCGGAGCGCGGAGCATTGCTCCGCGCGAATCATGGGTGCAACTGGCGGAGCAATGCTCCGCGCTCCGGCGTTCCTCGC
Source organism: Verrucomicrobiota bacterium (assembly GCA_043781315.1). Taxonomy (GTDB): domain Bacteria; phylum Verrucomicrobiota; class Verrucomicrobiia; order Limisphaerales; family CAIQOK01; genus CAIQOK01. Next base: position 15,725 of record JAYWBR010000189.1, read on the forward strand.
CGCGCTGCTCGCCGCGCTGAACGTTTTCTCTCCGCACCTTTGCGCCGCCGCTGAACCGGCCAACGTCAAATCATTTCCCCGGCACATCACCGGAAAAGCAGCGCCCGGCTTCACCCTGATTCCGCCGGCGCAGATCGGCATCGCGTTTTCCAATTCCGTGGCGGTTCACTCCATCCACACGCTGATCGCCAACGGCCTCGCGGCGGGGGACGTGGACGGCGACGGCTTGTGCGATTTGTATTTTTGCAACGGCAACGGGACGAATGTTCTCTACCGCAATCTCGGCAACTGGAAATTCGAAGACATCACGGCCAGCGCGGGCGTCGGTTGTCCGGGGCAACATTCCATCGGCGCGACGTTCGCGGATGTGAACGGCGACGGCGCGCTGGATTTGATTGTCACCGCGCGCGGCGGGCCGAACCGGCTTTTCATCAATGACGGCAAGGGTCATTTCACCGAGGACTTGACGTTTCCCGGCCGCGAATCAAAGCTCGCGAGCACGTCCATCGCCGTTGCGGACGTGGACGGCGACGGCGCGCTGGACATTTACATTTGCAACTACTCGACGAGCTCGTATCTCGACACGCACATCGAAATCGGGCCGGAGCTGACGAAGGAATTTCAGTCGGTGCGCGCAGGCAAGCCGCTGTCGCCGCAGTTCACCAACCAGTTTTATTTGGACGGCAACAGTTTGTTCGAGAAGGGCGAACCCGACGTGCTGCTGTTGAACGACGGCC
>JAYWBR010000190.1:0-5678 GCA_043781315.1 Verrucomicrobiota bacterium
TTGATGCCGCCGGTTGCGTCGGCTGTCGGCAGTAAGCTTCCGACGGCTCCGCCCGAAGCGGCCTGCACCAAATAATAATGGTAAGGTTGAATCGTGCCATTCAAGTTGATTGCCTGCCAGCTTGTCCCCGAAGTACTTGCGTACTGGACGGACCAAGTACTCAACGCTACTGGCGAAGCAGTGGGATTGAACAGCTCAACGAAATCATTCCTGTACGTCGCGCTTGTGTTGCCACCGCCACCATAAATCTGGCTGATCACGACATTTGATGGGCCAGAAGAAACGAGGTTCACCGTCAACACCGCCACGCTGCTGGTGACGCTGCCGGCGGAGTTGGTGATTACGACGGCGTAATTGCCGGCGTCAGCCAACTGAGAGTTGGTGCGCGTGTAAAAAGAGTTGGTTGCGCCTGCGAGGTTGGTGGAACCAAAACGCCACTGGTAGGCAAGGGGACTGGCACCGGCCACGCCGACAGTGAACGCGGCATTGTCGCCGACATTGACAGTGAGGCTCTGCGGCTGATTTGTGATCGTCGGGCCAGCGATGACGGTGAGCGTGGCAATGCTGCTGGTGATGCTGCCGACAGAGTTGGTGATGACGACGGCGTAATCGCCCGCGTTGGTGGTCTGGATGTTCGTCAGCGAAAAACTGCCGAGAGTTGCGCCGCCGATGTTAACGCCGAAGAACCGCCACTGGTAGGCGAGCGGCGCGGTGCCGGTGGCGTTGACGGAGAAGGTCACGTTCGCGCCGACGCTGTTGGTCTGGCTGGCGGGCTGGGTCGTGATGGCGGGCGGGTTGGTCGTGGCCGAGCCGCTGACGGGAATTAGAAAATCCTTCATCACCGCCATGTGCTGGGCGTTGCCGGAGTCGGCCTGCAACACTGGGGAAAAATTTGCGGTCAGGTCGCTCGGCGTCGTATAAACCCGCGAGTCAAAAACGAGGCCGTTCGGATACGTCAGTGTCGGGAAAACCGTGGCGGTTTCAAAATTGGTGAAGGTCAGGCTCGGCAGCACAAAATCATGCGGAGAATTTCGGTTGGCGCTGGTGTCCGAGTTGCCAACGTTGTCCACCGGCACTGGAAAATCCGACAGATAGCCGCTGTAAGTCGTGACACAGGCCTCGGTGCGGCTGCTGGCATTGAAATCACCCGCCAGCACGATCCAGGCATTAGCCGGAAAGTTTGCCTGCATCAGCGTTTTCAAATTGTTGGCTTCGGTGCTGCGGGCGGTCGCTGAACTGGTGAGAAAATGCACGCTCACGACGTACAGATCGTTTGTGCCCGGCACATCAATCCGCGCCCACGCAAAGCTGCGGTTGGCCACCTGCGTGTCGGTCCAGTTGCTGGCGGTGATAAACGGGTAGCGGCTGATGATGCCGTTCGGAATGTCCCCGTTGCCACTGGTCGGTTCGCGAAAATAATAAAAGTTGGTGCCGAAGGCGATGTCCACCATCTCCCGCATGGCCAGGGGCGTGTTCACATCCACGCCGTTTGTGCTGGTGTAGTTGAATTCCTGGATGGCGACGACATCGGGCTTGAGCCCCTGGAAAATTCTCAAGGCAAAGGGCTGATAGCTTTGAGTATTCCCGTTTAGATTCGCCGCCATGACGCGGAGGTTGAGGTTGCTCTGGGCTTGCAACGTCGGCGTGAGGCCCAGACAGAAAATAAAAAAGCAGCCGAGGCCGGCTGCGGGCAGTACGACTTTGGTGTTCATAATAAAAAAATCTGCGCGGCAACACTAGGTGCAATCGGCCGGATTTTCAACTGATAAAACCGCGCACCCCCGGCGGAAACTTTTCCCGGAAAAACCTCGCTTTTTTTCAAGGTCGAGCCATACTCCACCGAGTAATCGTTGAGTCGTTTCGCTGATGTTGTCAAACCAGCCGCGCCCGGAATCTGCGGGCGCTTCAGTCATCTCGCTCGGCCTCCCGTAAATGCACATTCGGAGGGAGTCCGCAGCCAGCTTGGAAAACTATCGTCGGAAAATAAAACGGAATCATTGTATCAATTCTCAACCGTTGCATTTGAATAGCCGTATTTCGGAAAACCGCCGGATGGCGCGTTGCTGGTCGCCCGTGGTGATCAGCACGCTGATTCTGTTGTTAATCACGCTGCGTGCCGACGCCATCATTGATGTGTCCCTCCAAATGCAGCTCGGCAACCCGAGCAACGCACTCGTGGACACAAACAATCATGATCACTACTTGATTCAACGCACGGTCGAAGCCCTGGATTTCAGCGACGCTCTGGGCGAGCCGGTCTGGGCGAGCTGGGATCTGACCGCCGCCGATGTGGGCAGTGCCTCCCGTTCCACGGTTTATTTCACGGACACCAACCTGCCGCCGAATTTTTATCACGTGACCACCGCCGATTACAACGGCGTCGGGGCCATCAATTTTAACCGCGGCCACCTGTGTCCGTCGGAGGATCGCACCGACAACAACACCGACAATGACCTCCTGTTTTTCATGTCCAACATCATGCCCCAGGCGGCCGTGAACAATCAGGGCGTCTGGGGAAATTTTGAAGGCTACTGCCGCGACCTCACGGCCTCCAATGAACTCTTGATCGTCTGCGGGCCGAGTGGCTTCGGCACCAACCGCATCCCCAGCGGAAAGGCGGTCATTGCGGATTATGTCTGGAAAATCGCCGTGGTGGTTCCGACCAACAGCGGCACGGCCCTGAGTCGCATCACCGCCGCCACCCGCGTGATCGCCTTGAAAATTCCCAACAACAATTCCGTCAGCAACACCTGGCAGAATTATGTGACCTCCGCCAGCCAGATTGAAACCGACACGGGCTTCACTTTTTTCACCGCGCTGCCACCCGCCACCGCCGCCGCCCTGCGCAACAAAGTGGATGGCCAGACCAATCCGCCGCCGAGCATCTTCGCTTTCACACCAACCAACGCGCCGGTTGGTGCCAGCGTCACCATCACCGGCACCAACTTCGCGTCGGTTCAGGCGGTCACTTTCAATGTTGCCAATGCGGCCTTCACCGTGAATTCCGCCACCCAGATCACCGCCGTCGTGCCCAGCAACGCCACCTCCGGCACGCTGGCGGTGACCACCCCCGCCGGCAAAGCGGTGAGCGCCGACAACTTCACCGTGACCGGGCCGCCCGTGGTTGATTTGCAAATCGCCTCCACCCACGTCGGCAACTTTGTGCAAGGCGACACCGGCGACACCTACTCGCTTGTCGTGAAAAACATCGGCACACTGGCCAGCACCGGCACGGTCAGCGTGGTCTGCACCCTGCCCGCAAGTCTTACAGTCACGGCCATCAGCGGCAGCGGCTGGACGGTGAATCTCGGCACGCTGACCAGCACGCGCTCCGACTCGCTCGCACCCGGTGCCAGCTACCTACTCATCACCCTCACCGTAAATGTGGCTACGAACGCGCCCAGCAGCGTCACCAACACCGTCGTCGTTTCCGGCGGCGGCGACGCCAATCCAGACACCGCCAATGACCTTACCACTATTAATTCCTCCGGCACCGGCGGCGGTTACACCGGCATCCTCGCGGGCTGGGACGTCAGCGGGCAGACGGCGTTTGGCCCATCGCCCTTAAGCCCCGGCACCAATGCGCCCAATCTTGCTGTCACCGGGCTGACGCGCGGTGCGGGCGTCAGCACCAGCGGTTCCGGCGCGGCGCGCGGCTGGGGCGGCGTCGCCTTCACCAATGTCAATGTCGCGACCGCTGTCGCTGCCAATCAATTCGTCACGTTCGGCGCAGCGGCCAATGCGGGCTACAAGGTTTCCTTCGCCTCCGTCAGCCGGTTCGACTACCGGCGTTCCAGCACCGGCCCGGCCAATGGCGTGTTGCAATTTCAGATCGGCGCGGGCGTGTTCACCGACATCACGAATCTGTCCTACTCATCTACCGCCAGCACCGGCGCCTCCATCGGCGCGATTGATTTGTCCGGCTTCGCGGCGCTGCAAAACGTCGGCCCTGGCACCAACGTCACCTTCCGCATCGTCAACTACGGCGGCAGCAGCTCCGCTGGCACCTGGTATATCTTCGACACCGCGAGCAGCACGGCGGTGGACCTGGCGCTGCAAGGCACGGTGACGCCGCTGGTGATCGCCACCAACCCGCCGGCCCTGCCGCCGGTCTTCACTTTGCTCGCGCTCACGAACAATCAATTTCGGTTCACCGTCACCGGCACGGCGGGATCAAACTATGTTGTGCAGGCTTCCACGAGCCTGACTGCGTCGAACTGGATTGCCATCGCCACCAATGCCGCGCCGTTCGTGTTTGTGGAATCCAATGCGAGCGCGTTCAATCAGCGATTTTATCGCGCGCTCGTGAAGCCGTAGGGAAAGTTACAAAGTCCAAGCTCCAACATCGGCAGCGGAATCAAGGCTGCCGGCTTGCCTTGTCGTAGATTCGAAGTAAACTTTTCCCATGCTTACAGCAGACCTGTCGCGTGCCGCGCTTGAATTGCCGGTCGAAGAACGTTTGGAGCTGGCCCGTCGTTTGGTGGAAAGCGTGGTCGAACCCCCGGCCCTCAACGGCGCTGTGACCGAAGGCATCCGACGGATTGAAGCCATCGCCGCCGGCCGCGAAGCAGGCTTGACCGAGGAACAATATCTCGCCGCCTTGCGATGAGGGTGATTTTCCATCCGGAGTTTCCGAAAGACATCCGGAAGTTCGAGGAGGATTACGCTGAAATTTCCGACGGCTTGGCGTCACGGTTCCGCAACGAAATTGACGACGCGGTCGAGGCAATCAAAGTTTCGCCAACCAGCGCGGGACATTTCTTGAACCTCGGTTCGATCATCCCCAGCCGCTCCGATCCCTTGACGTGGCTGACACGTTTCCGGCCTGAGAAGATATAACGCACGACTATGCCAAATAATTCCAACCTCGCCGCCAACGCCCTCGATGTCGAAGCCGACCTCGCGCAAAGCCGCCTCTACAACGACGACCTCGCGCCCGTGCCGCCAGCGCGGCGCAAGTGGGGCATGTTGAGTTTCGCCGCGCTGTGGATTTCCATGTCCGCGTGCATTCCGACTTACATGCTCGCGTCGTCGCTCATCGGTGGCGGTATGAACTGGTGGGAAGCCGTGCTCACGATTTTTCTCGGCAACCTCATCGTCCTCGTGCCGATGATCCTCAACGCGCACGCCGGGACGAAATACGGAATCCCGTTTCCCGTCTATTGCCGCGCGTCGTTTGGCACGCTCGGCGCGAACATTCCGGCGCTCATGCGTGCATTCGTCGCGTGCGGCTGGTTCGGCATCCAGGCGTGGATCGGCGGCAACGCGATTTACAAAATTCTCGGCGTGTTCCTGCCGTCGCTTGTGACCGGAAATCCACTGCCGGTGTTGGGCATCACGCTCGCACAATTTTTCTGCTTCCTCTTTTTCTGGGGCATCAACATGTGGGTCATCTATCGCGGCATTGATACCATCCGCTTTCTGCTGAACATCAAAGCACCGCTGCTCATCGCACTCGGCTTGCTGCTGCTGTATTGGGCGTATCGCCAGGCCGGCGGGTTCGGGCCGATTCTCTCGCAACCGTCCGCGTTCGACGCGGGCCAGCCCAAAGCCGGGCAGTTCTGGAGTTTCTTTTTCCCGGCGCTCACCGGCATGATCGGTTTCTGGGCGACGCTCTCGCTGAACATTCCCGACTTCTCGCGCTACGCCAAAACGCAGCGCGACCAGGTCATCGGCCA
>JAYWBR010000191.1:0-16343 GCA_043781315.1 Verrucomicrobiota bacterium
TCTCCCCGGCGGCGGCATCGGCGTGAACTTCGACAATCCCGGCGGCACCGGCCAGCAGGGGATGCGCCTTGTGCCCGGCCCGGCGCAAAAATTTTCCTTCCACACCGAATTGGATTTCAACGCGGCTGCCGGCGCGAGTTGGAGCCTGACGTTGCCCGCCGACTCCAGTCACCCGGGCGGCACAATGCTGCTCCAATTCACCAAGAACAATTCCTCCGGCCACTGGGATATCCGAGGTAACCGACAAATGGTGGATGACTCTGCCGCCACCTTTCGTTCTATCGCCATTGGCACAAATGGCGAACTGTTTTCCTCCTTCATCTTCGCCGGCGCGAATCTGGACACGAACATCCTGGCCAGCCTGATGCCGATGGCCGGCGCGACAAACGCCCAGATGAAAGTGACGCTCGACTTCCGTACCCGCGAAGTGACCCTTGAATTTCCCGCCTGCACTTGGACGGCCAATGCTGGTCGCAAAGGCTGGGACGGCTGCATCTACGGCAACCGTCCGCCGCGCGGATCATCCGGCAATCGAACGGCCAAGTTGATCTTCACACCATTGACTAGCGTTGCTGCATCGCCGATTACCGCGCTGAATCTCCTGACGAGCAACCTGACCACGATTGCTTTCGACGACCCCGCCATCACCGCGAAAAAATATGAAGGCCACGATGGGCACATCAGTCTGCTGAAAGCTTATGATGATGGAACCGAGTCTGGTATCGAATACGTGGCCTTTGGTGATGGTGGTGGCGTGTTCATGGATCTCGGTCACGCGGCGAGCTTCCAATGTCGCATCGCCTCGCTCGCGACCAACGCGGTGATGAATCCGGCAGAAACTTTCCGCATCAAAGGCTGGCCGCCCGGCACCATGACCAATCGCCCGCCGCCGCCGGTGGTGGAATTGCGGCTGACACCGAACGTCAACGGCACCGGCGTTGACTGCGCCGCCGACTTTTCGCAATGGGGCGTTTCCAAAGTGACCGTGCAACTGTGGAACGGCACCGCGCTCGTCGCCGAGGCAAAGCACCTGGCCGCCACACCCGCCACTCCGCTCGTCACCTTGGGGAACTTCCCGGGAATGCTCAGTTGTCCCGGCGTCAGCTATGTCAGTCTCTCGGACACCAATCCCATACTCGTGATAAGCGGCCTGCCTTGCCCGACGACGGGTTGCATGGGCACCGAGTTGCGGATATTACCCGAGTTCTCCACGTCTTCGACACCACCGGTCGCCTTCACCGAACTGGGATGTTTCATCAATGCCGGCATGGATAATCTTCTCTATCGCGTGGAAACCACGCCCGCCTGTTCGCCGGTTCAACTTCATGCCGCCGCCACGTTGGAAGGCATCCACCTGGACTGGGAGGGCGACGGCTTTCATCTGCAAGGCGCGGAATCCGTGACGGGGCCGTGGTATGATTTGGAACTCGATTCGCCGGCCACACTCCCCGCAAATTCCACTGTGCGTGTTTTCCGCCTGCGCTGCCAATGAGCGGGTAGAGATTGTTTCCATAGGTTGAGCCAGGCATGGTCTGGATTTGGATAGTCGAGGCTAATAGGCAACACCGGATATGTCATGCTTGACTTCGATTACCGCCGGGTTCAATTTACGAGCTATGAATACTATAACCAGCCTCACCCCGCAGCAACTTCGCCAGGCCGCCGGCATTAAAGAGCAGATCGCCGGACTGGAAAAACAACTCGCCAGTTTGTTGGGCTCCTCCGGTTCAGCCGAGTCCAAACCAACTCGGACGAGAAGCGCCGCCGCCAAGGCCGCCACCTCCGCCAAGATGAAGGCCGCCTGGGCCAGGCGCAAAGCTCTGGCGCTCGCCAAGCCCGGCAAGGCCGTGAAATCAGCCGAGCCAGCCCAGCAGCCCAAGCGCAAAATGAGTGCGGCCGCCAAGGCCAAGATCTCGCAGGCCGCCACGGCCCGCTGGGCCAAAGTGAAAGCGGCCGGTCAGTCCAAGTTGTAATTACGGCGCTGTCATCATCGGGCTTGGGCACGTCTTGCCGAAGCTTCAACCACCGTGCGGAGGTTTTATCTCCGCACGGTGTTGTTGTTTCCACTCATTACTGACAAGCGGACCCGTTGAAGTGAAATCGAAGCGTTGGATGATCGGGTGGTCATAGAATCAATTGTTCAGTCGTCAGCCCGCAGGCTGGGTTGAAGCGCTGGCCCAATGTTATCGGTGAAGCCGGATCACGGCGACATGGCGGCAACCAGTGGGAAGTCAGGCGGGATGGTGCGTGGCTGACAACTGACTGCTCGATCCAAACCAGCACAGGTCAGATTGCGCGGCGACACTCTTCTGGCGTGCGCGGCCAGGCCAAACCTTCGCCAAGCCGGCGCGCAAAAAAGCCTGTCCCAGGTTGGCTGGAACAGGCTTTGCAAAACGCAATCTTGGAAGTTTATTCGGAAATAAACTTGATCACGCGGGCTTTTTCGCCGCGCTTGCGCTTGCCCTCATCCAATTCCTTTTTGCGGAGGCGCAAACTCTTCGGCGTGGCTTCCACATATTCATCCACGTCAATGTATTCGAGCGCGCGTTCGAGCGAGAGCTTGAGCGGGGGCGCGAGATGGATGCCTTTGCCGTCACCCTGCGAACGCATGTTGGTCAGGCGCTTTTCCTTCACGGGATTGACGGGGATGTCGTTCTCGCGGGTGTTTTCGCCCACGATCATGCCGACGTAAATCTGGTCGCCGGCCTCCACCATCAAACGTCCGCGTTCCTGCACCATGTTCAATGCGTAGGCCGTGGCTTCGCCGTTGTCCATGGACACGAGCGAACCGTTTTTGCGCGCGGCAATCTCGCCGCAGTCCGCGCCGTACTCGTGAAACAGATGGCTCATCACGCCCATGCCCTTGGTGGAGTTGACGAGATCGGTTTCGAAACCAATCAGGCCGCGCATCGGCACCAGCGCCTCGACGGAGACCTGAGTCCCGACGTGATTCATGTTCGTGATCTGCGCCTTGCGGCCGGAAAGATTTTCCATGATCGCCCCGAGGTTTTCGCTCGGAACTTCCACAAACAATTTTTCGATCGGCTCAAGTGGATCGCCATTCGGACCTTTTTTCCAGAGCACTTCCGGGCGCGAGACCAAAACTTCGTGACCTTCGCGGCGCATCTGCTCGACGAGAATCGCAATCTGCATTTCGCCGCGTCCGCTGACCGCGAAAATTTTCGGGTCGCTGGTCTGTTCGATGCGCAGTGCGACGTTCGTGCGAATTTCTTTCACCAAGCGATCCCAGATGTGGCGCGCGGTGACGAGCTTGCCATCCTGACCGGCGAGCGGGCCGTCGTTCACGGCGAACTGCATCTGAATCGTCGGCGGATCAATTGGGATGTACGGCAGCGTCGCGCGCAACTCGGAGTCGCAGATGGTTTCACCGATGAACACCTCTTCGAAGCCGGTGAGGCCGACGATGTCGCCGGCATGCGCCTCTTGAATCTCGATGCGCTTCATGCCCTCGAAGTGGTAGATCGCGGTGATCTTGTTCTTCGAGATTTTGCCGTTGCCGTGGCGGCAGATGGCGGGATCGCCGATTTTAACTTTGCCTTCGTAAATTTTTCCGAACGCGATACGGCCGAGGTAATCGCTGTAGTCCAGGTTGGCCACGAGCAGTTGAAAACCTTCGCCGGCCTTCGCGCGCGGCGGCGGGATGTGCTTGATGATGGCGTCGAAGAGCGGCTCCATCGTGCCGCTGACGTGTTCGAGTTCGACCTTGGCGTAGCCTTCCTTGGCGGAGGCGTAGATGAACGGGAAATCCAACTGCTCATCGGTGGCGTTGAGCGACATGAACAATTCAAAGACCTGGTCGAGCACCTTCTTGGGCTGGGCGTTCTCGCGGTCAATCTTGTTGATGACGACGATGGGCTTGGCGCCGGCTTCCAGCGCCTTGCGGAGCACGAAACGGGTCTGCGCCTGCGGACCTTCGGCGGAATCCACGACGAGCAGCACGCCGTCAATCATGTTCATGATGCGTTCGACTTCGCCGCCGAAGTCCGCGTGTCCGGGCGTGTCCACGATGTTGATGTGGAAATTTTTATATTTGAACGCGGCGTTTTTGGCGCGGATGGTGATGCCCTTTTCCCGTTCCAGATCCATGGAATCCATCAGGCGTTCCTCGCCCGACTCGTGCTGGTTGGCGCGGAAGGTGCCGGATTGTTTCAGGAGACAGTCCACGAGCGTGGTCTTGCCGTGGTCAACGTGCGCGATGATCGCAATGTTTCGAATGTGCTGCATATCAAATACCGGTGTGTCCATAAAACATGTAACCAGCGCCAACCATGACGCGAACGGGAATCGCAGGCGAACACCTGCTTACATCGTAACGGACGTAACCGAGCCGCGCAGGATGCCTTGCCGGGAAAAAAAGGTCAAGCGCTTGTGCAAGCGGATTCGGAGCTGCGACGGTGTTGGAATGCCTCCCGGAACTTTCGGACCGGAGCAAAAGCGGGCACGGCGTGTTGTTGCACCGCTCAAGTCGGGCAATAATCCAGAGCCGGGGCTTGAAATCGCTTTAATTCCCGCCGGGAAAAATTACGCTGGCGCGGCATGAATTGTTTTGTCACCGGCGCTTCGGGTTTCATTGGCGCGAACCTTGTGCATGAACTGCTGGCGCGCGGTCATCGCGTGAAGGTGCTGCTGCGCGGATCGAGCGACCCGCGCGGGCTGACGGGTGCGGATTGCGAGCGGGTGACGGGCGAGGTGAACGATGTGGGTTCCTTGAAAGCCGGCTTGCCCGGTTGCGATTGGTGCTTCCATGTCGCCGCGAGCTATCATCTCTGGCTGCGGGATTATCGCCCGATGTATGCCGCGAACGTGGACGGAACCCGTAACGTGATTCTCGCCGCCGCCGCCGCCGGATGTTCGCGGATTGTTTACACCAGCACCGTCGGCTGCATCGGGCTGCCGCAAAACAAGGACGGCATCATCGTGCCCACCGATGAAACTGCGCCGGTGGCCGAAGCGCAGATGAGTAATCATTACAAGCTCTCCAAGTGGCGGGCGGAGCGGGTGGCGCTGGAACTGGCGGCCCGGGGTTTGCCCGTCATCATTGTGAATCCGACCGCCCCGGTCGGGCCGCGCGATGTGAAGCCCACGCCCACCGGGCAGGTCATTGTAGATTTTTTGAACCGCAACATGCCGGCGTATCTCGACACGGGTTTGAACTGGGTGCATGTCCGCGATGTCGCAGTGGGACACATTCTCGCCGCAGAAAAGGGCCGGGTGGGGGAGCGCTACATTCTCGGCCAGGCGGAGGGAAATTGGACGATGCGCGAAGCCTTTGCGGTGCTGGAAAATCTTACCGGTGTTCCCGCGCCCAAAATGAAAGTGCCTTACACCGTTGCGCTCGGCGCGGCGTATGTCAGCGAGGCGATTTCTTCATTCACCCATCGTCCACCCAAGGCGCCGCTCGCCGGTGTGCGCATGGCGAAATACAAAATGTTCTTCAATCCGGCCAAGGCGATCCGCGAACTCGGCCTGCCGCAAACCTCGCCGTCACAGGCGCTGGCCGATGCCGTCGCGTGGTTCCGGGAAAACGGGTACGTAAAAAAATGACGGGAAGGAAGAACTCTGGGCAACCGGTCAGGGCTGACGCATACCGAACTTTGAGCGGTAAACCGATGAGGGGTGGGCCAAGGATCAGGACGGCATTTTGGACTGCGGCGGGAAGCGGAGCGCCACGCCGCTTTCGTACGGGCGAACAGCGTTCCACGTCGGGTGGTTTTCCGTGCGCTCGAAAGCGGTGTCGCGGCTTCCGCCTTGCCACCGCAGTCCAAGACGCCGGGGCAAGTCCCTCCAGCACCAGAAGATTTTGGAAACCCTCGGTTAAATCGCGTAAGGGTCAGCCTCGGGAGACTGGCGCACGCTCCTTGTGTTGCCGCCGGTGGTTCGCGTAAGCTGCGCGCGTGAGTTCACTTCCAGTTCTAATTGCCGCCGACGTGGTTTCCAAAGCGAGCCGGGAAAATCCGGCGGACATGGTGTTGCGCGATGCCCTGGCGTCGCGGCGCGCGCCGACCGACAAGGACATGCGCGAGACCAGCCGCGCAGTCTTCAACTATTACCGCTGGCTGGGCTGGTTGGAAACGGATCGTCCGCTGGCCGCACAAATTGAATATGCGTTGAAGGTGGCGCAGATGTTTGCGGACAAACCCAAGTCGTTCGCCGATGAAAAGCTGGTGGCCAAGGTCGTCCCCGACTGGGTGCGCGAGCAGGTGGAAGTTTCTCCGGCGTGGGCGCGGGCGATCCAGGCGGAACCCAAACTATGGCTGCGCGCCCGGCGCGGACAAGGGGCGGCGTTGGTGGAAAAATTGGGCGCGGCCAAACTCGAAAAGGATTTGTTTCCCGAGGTGGTGCAATACAAGGGCGAGGAAGACCTGTATCGGCGGGCGGAATTTCACGCGGGCGAGTTTGAGATTCAAGACATCGCCTCGCAGGCGGTCGGTTGGTTGTGCGCGCCCCAGCCGGGCGAGACGTGGTGGGATGCGTGTTCGGGCCAGGGTGGAAAACTGTTGCACCTTTCCGACCTGATGGAGAACAAGGGTTTGATCTGGGCGAGCGACCGGGCGGAGTGGCGGCTGCAAAAACTCAAGCGCCGCACCGGACGGGCCAAGGCTTTCAACTATCGCGCGGCGTTGTGGGACGGCGGTGCGAAGCTGCCGACGAAAACCAAATTCGACGGCGTGCTGCTGGACGCGCCGTGCAGCGGCGTCGGAACGTGGCAGCGCAATCCGCACGCGCGGTGGACAACTACGTTGCAGGATGTGATGGAATTGGCGGCGGTGCAGATGAAACTGCTCGCGCACGTTGCGCCCAGCGTGAAACCGGGTGGCAAATTGTTTTATGCCGTGTGCACCGTGACCAAGGCGGAGACGGCGGAGGTGGTGGAAAACTTCAACCAGACGCATCCGGACTTTGAGCCGCTGACGCTGGAGCTTTCCGGCGGAGAAAAAATCCAAGGCCTTCTGACTCCGACTCCGGCGTTGACACTTTGGCCGCAGGATTTGGGCGGCAACGGAATGTTCGTCGCGGCGTGGCGGCGCAGGCAATAACACCCGTTCCGGGTTTACGGTAGCGCGGCCCTGCGCCTGACCAGATCGTCCCGGCCACACCCAACAGCCCGCAGCGGCGGGGAATTTCCTTTTCTTCACGGGCACTTCGCCTATTCTGCTGCGCTTTGATAATAAGATAATGGACGCCGCACATATTAGAAATTTCAGCATCATCGCCCATATTGACCATGGGAAGACCACGCTCTCCGACCGCCTCCTGCACATGACCGGCACCATCGCCACGCGCGACATGTCGGATCAGTTGCTCGACGCGATGGATCTTGAACGCGAACGCGGCATCACCATCAAGGCGCATCCGGTCACGATGCTTTACAAGGCCAAGAACGGCGAGACGTACGAGCTGAACCTGATTGACACGCCCGGCCATGTGGATTTTTCCTACGAAGTTTCGCGCAGCCTGAGCGCGTGCGAAGGCGCTTTGCTGATCATCGACGCCGCGCAAGGCGTGGAGGCGCAGACCGTCGCCAACGTGCATCTGGCGATGAAACAAAACCTGACGATCATCCCGGTCATCAACAAGATTGATTTGCCGCACGCCAACGTGGAGCAGGCCAAGGTGCAGCTTGAAGATATTCTGGCCATTCCCGCCGACACCGCTGTGCTGGCGAGCGCGAAGATGGGCATCGGTATCGAGGACATTCTCGAGGCGGTCGTCGAACGCATTCCGCCGCCGACACCCACGGGTCAGCCCTCGTTGCAGGCGCTGGGGTTTGATTCTTATTTTGACACTTACAAAGGCGTGGTCACGCACGTCCGCGTGTTCAACGGCGAATTGAAGGCCGGCCAGATGGTGAAGTTGCTGCACTCCGGCAAAACCGTCGAGGTCAAGGAAGTCGGCAGCTTCAATCCCAAGCCGTACGTGCGCGACAAGCTTGAAGTTGGCGAGACGGGTTATTTCACGGCGAACATCAAGTCGCCCAAGGAAGTGAAGATGGGCGACACGATTACGGACTCGCGCAATCCTTCCGAGGTCTTGCCCGGCTTCAAGGAGATTCATCCGATGGTGTTCAGCGGCATTTACCCGATCAACACGGCGGACTACGAACAGCTCAAGGTCAGCATGGGCAAATTGCAGTTGAACGATTCCGCGTTCGTCTATTCGTCGGAAAGTTCCGTCGCGCTCGGCTTTGGTTTCCGCTGCGGCTTTCTTGGGCTGCTGCACTTGGAAATCGTGCAGGAACGTCTGCGCCGCGAATACAACATGGACATCATCGCGACGTATCCCAGCGTCATCTACAAAGTGTGGATGAACGACGGCACGATGAAGCTGGTGGATAATCCGGTGTTCATGCCCGATCCCAGCCACATCGCGAGGATTGAGGAGCCGATGGTCAAGGCGTTCGTCATCTGTCCGAACGAAAGCATCGGCGACCTGATGTCGCTGATCTCGGAAAAGCGCGGCGCGGTGGACCACACGGAAACGCTGGACGCCCGGCGCGTCATGCTCACCAGCCGGCTGCCGTTGAATGAAATCCTGATTGATTTCCATGACCGCATCAAAAGCGTCACGCGCGGTTTCGGCTCGATGGACTACGAGTTCGACGGCGAAATGGAATCCGACATGGTCAAGCTCGACCTGCTCGTGAACACTGATCCGATGGACGCTTTTTCGTGCATCGTGCATCGCAGCAAGGCGGAGGGCCGGGGACGCACGCTGGCGGAGAAGTTGAAAGAGGTCATCCCGCGTCAACAGTTTCAGGTGAAGATCCAGGCGGCCATCGGCGGCAAGATTGTCGCGTCGGAAGTCATCAGCGCGTTCCGCAAGGACGTGACGGCGAAATGTTACGGCGGCGACATCTCGCGCAAACGCAAACTTTTGGAGAAACAGAAGGAAGGCAAGAAGCGGATGAAATCCATCGGCAACGTGGACATCCCGCAGGAGGCGTTCATTGCGGTGTTGAAGTCGTAGCAACTTAGCGGCGAATTATTTTATGATTCAATGGCTTTTATCGGGCACGGTCCGGCAGGCGGATGCGATATGCAAGCACGTCGAAAAAATCCTCCATCATCAGCGTGACATTCTTGCGCCCAAGGCGCTCGAGGAAGTGGAAACAGCCCTGCGCGACGTGCGGGCGGCGATCAAGGCCAAGGCTGACAACGCCGCCTTGCAAACGCAGATCAATAAACTTGAGGAAGCCGCCGGCAAATGGCTCAAGCCGTATCCGAACGCCGCCTGGCGCGAAAACGTGGAGGTGCTGCTGGTGGCGCTGGCGGTGGCGCTGGGCATCCGCACTTTTTTCGTGCAACCGTTCAAGATTCCCACCGGCTCGATGCAGCCGACGTTGTTCGGCGTGAACTCAGACAATTTGATGAACACGCCGAACTTCAAATTTCCCGCCGGGCTGGAGCGGGTGAAGCAATGGTTTCAAGGCTCGTCCTACCTGGAGGTCATTGCCCAGGCTGACGGTGAATTGCGGCCGCCGGAACCTTTGACGCGGTTCAGCAACGGCCAGGTGCAAGTGGTGGAGCCGCCCGTGCACTTTCTGATTTTCAATCTCAAGCAAACGATCTATGTCGGCGGCGTGGCGCACACGATGTGGTTTCCGCCGGATTACGGCGGGGCGACTTTGGAGCAGCGGGCGGGGCTGTTTCCGGGCCAGACGTTTCACAAGGGCGACACCATTTTGAAATTGCGCGTGAATGCCGGGGATCATTTGTTCGTGGATCGGCTGACGTATAATTTTGTGCCGCCGTCGCGCGGGCAGATTGTGGTGTTTGAAACCAAGGGCATTCCGCAAGACATGCGCGATCCGTATAAAATGCCGGACGACCAGTTCTACATCAAACGTCTGATCGGTTTGAGCGGGGAAAATATCCAGATCGGGGATGACCGGCATCTGGTGATTGACGGCCAGCGTCTTGACGCCACCACGCCGCACTTCGAGAACGTGTATGGCTTTGATCCTAAAACTCCACCGCGTGACAGTCATTTCTCCGGGCATGTGAATGCCAAAACTTCCGGGCAAGGCTATCCGTTTTTTCGGGATGCATCTTCGAGTTACCAGATTCCCGAAGGCAATGTGATGGTGATGGGCGACAACACGATGAACAGTCTGGACTCGCGGTTCTGGGGGGACTTTCCGCAAACCAGCGTCATCGGGCGGGCGTTCGCGGTTTACTGGCCGATCACGGATCGTTTCGGCTGGAATTGTCTGGTGCATTGAAGTGTAGCGTCGAGGTTGTGCCTCGAACGTCTGGCCACAGGCCAGCCGCTTCAACGATCACACCGCCTTTTCTTCAGGAAGCGTGAAATAAAACGCCGCGCCCTGCCCCGGATCGCTTTCCACCCAGACCTTGCCGCCGTGTCCCTGCACGATGTGTTTGACGATGGCCAGTCCCAGGCCCGTGCCGCCTTGATCGCGGGAACGCGCCTTGTCCACGCGGTAAAATCGTTCAAACACGCGGTCCAGCGATTCCGCCGGAATGCCCGGCCCGTCATCGCGCACGCAGATTTGAATCATGCCGTCGTTAGTCCGCAGGGCGAGGACGCGCACGGTTCCTTCCGGGCGGCCGTACTTGATGGCGTTGCCGACGAGATTGCCGAGCAACTGATGCAAGCGGTTCGCGTCGGCTTGCGCGGTGAGTTCCGGGAGTTCATTCAGCAGGGTCACGCGTTTGGCGTCGGCTTGCGTCTTGAAATCTTCGAGGACTTTTTCCACGAGCGGACGCAGCGACACTGGGTGCAGATTCATTTTCAGCCGGCCGGATTCAAGTTCGGAAATCGTGAGCAGGTCTTCGATCAAAAACTGGAGCCGCCCGGAGTTCCGGTGGATGGTCTCCAGAAATTTGGTCGCGACTTCCGGATTGTCCTTTGCGCCGTCGAGCAGCGTTTCCACGTAGCCCCGGATGAGCGAGAGCGGGGTGCGCAGCTCGTGGCTGACGTTGGCGACGAACTCCTCGCGGGTGCGCTCCAGTTGTTTCAACCGGGTCAGGTCGTGGAAGACGAGCAGCGTGCCCTGCGGATCGCCGCCGGCACCGGTGATGGCGGCGGCGTTGACTTTCAGCCAGCGTTCGTTGAGGCCGCCGAGTTTCAAGTCGTAACCGTCCACCTGCTTTTCCGTGGCGACGCGCGCGAGCAGCTCCGTGAGTTCGTGCTGCCGCAAAACTTCCAGCACGGTTTTGCCGCGAAGTTCCGTGGTGATTTCAAACAGGCCGGCGAACGCGCGGTTGGCGAGCCGGATTTTCCCGTGTTCGTCGAGGAGCAAAAGCCCTTCGATCATGCTGTCAAACAGCGCGGCCTGCTGGGTCTGGAACTGGGCGGCGGCGCGCTGGTGCTCCTGTTTCAGCGCGGTCAACTCCCCGCGCGCCGATTCGCAGGCGAGAAAATATTTCTGTCGCCAGCGGAAATGCACGACGACGCACGCAACCAGCGCGGTGATTGTCAGGATGGGCCAGACCATTCGGTGAGGCTACGCCTCCACGAAACGATAGCCGACGCCGCGCACGGTATCGAGATGTTTTGCCGCCGGGCCGAGCTTCTCGCGCAGCCGGCGCATGTGGGTGTCCACGGTGCGGGTGTCCACGAGGGTGTTGTATTCCCACACGTCGCGGAGCAGTTGTTCGCGGGACTGCACGCGGCCCCGGCGTTGGGCGAGGAGGGTGACGAGCTTGAATTCGGTGGCGGTCAGTTCGATGGCCTTGCCGCGCACGGACAGTGTGTGGCGCGGCACATCAATGAGCAGTTCGCCGCAGCGCAACGTGTCTGCGGCTTCGGGTGCCGCCGTCGCGCCGCGTTGCAGGATTTTTTTCACGCGCAGCACGAGTTCGCGCGGGCTGAACGGTTTGGTGAGGTAATCGTCCGCGCCGAGTTCAAGGCCGAGCACACGATCAATCTCCGCCGCCCGGGCGGTGAGCATGATGATGGGGATGCGGGCGGTGGCGGGATCGCGCCGCAACGTCTGGCAGACTTCCAGCCCGCTCATTTCAGGCAGCATGAGGTCGAGGACGATGAGGTTGGGGGATTTGGTGCGGGCTTTGGTGAGCGCCTCCGCGCCGTCCGAGGCGGTGAGGACATCGTAGCCGGCCTGCTTCAAATTGAATTCGACCAGTTCGACGGCCTCGGGTTCGTCATCAACAACGAGAATTTTTGATCTCACGCTGTCATTGAATACCATGCGGCGGTGGCGAAGACAACGCCGGGATTGTAACAAGCAGGTGACGGGCGGGCAACGGATGGGTTACGTCAGGCGGCGGTGGCGGTGGCGGTGTGGGAGGCCGTCGAATGTTCCAAAACCCCCTTCACCCGGTCCAAAATTTCGCTGAAATTAAACGGCTTGGTCAGATATTCGTCCGCGCCCGATTCCAGTCCGGCAAAGCGGCTCAACTGGCTGGACAGTCCCGACAGCACGACGATGGGGATGTCCGCCGTGTCGCGATTTTTTTTCAGGCATTCGCAAACCGCAAACCCGTCCATCTCCGGCATGATCAAATCGAGCAGGATCAAATCCGGCGCGAAGGAGCGGACTTTCTTCAGGGCGTCGGCCCCGTTGTCCGCCGTGCGCACGACGAAACCATTCTTGCTGAAACCCAGCCGCAGCACGGTCAGCAGGTCGGTGTTGTCATCTACGATCAATATTTTATTTTGCATGACTGTAATTTGGTTCGGACTACCCAAGGGCACGCCAATGGAGTCGCAAAAAAGCAAATGCAATGCCGTCACCAGGGCGGAAAGGAAAACTCCGGGGTTTGGTTGAAAATATCTGCGAAACCCAAATGATTTAAGGGCCTGGCGTCTCTTCAAGCGGGCGGTGGCCGCTCACGCCGGAAATGCACTGTCTCGTTCTCTGAGCAAGGTTTCCACTTTTGAGACAAGCTGCCGGGGACTAAACGGCTTGGTCATGTAGTCGGTGGCGCCCGAATCCAGCCCCGCCAGCCGCCCCAGTTCTCCGGTCAAGCCGGTCAGCATGATGACCGGGATCGTGGCGGTGGTGACGTTGCGGCGGAGGATTTCGCAAACGGCCAGACCATCGAGCTTCGGCAGCATCAGATCCAGCAGGATCAAATCGGGTGTGATCGAACGCGCCTTCCGCAAGGCCTCGACGCCGTCGAAGGCCGTGCCGATCGCAAACCCCGCCCGCTTCAAAGTGAAGCTCAACAGCTCGACGAGATCCGCGTCATCGTCCACCACGAGGATTTTTTTTCTCATGCCCCATTATGGACATGCGCCGGTCACCGCTTCGTGGCGGCTGGGTTACAAATGGGTGAAAGATGAAAAAGCGAAGTGCGGTCAAAGGGGCCGGTTGATCAGGGGGCGAGCCGGTAGTAGTTGACCGAGCGCAATGGTTCCAGCCAACGGGCCAACATCATCACCGGCTCCGGCCCCGGCATGTAGATGCCGACGCATAGAAACAGGTGTGCGTAGCCGGCGCAGCCGACCAGCAACACCACCAGCCACAGAACCGCCTGCGGCCAGCGCCGTCCGGCCGGCGCGTTGGGCTGCGCGGGCCCGCGCAGCGGCCAAAGTGATTCCGGCAAAATGTTTTGCAGCGCGGCATCGTCGAACAAAGTGAGGCTCAGCAAGAGGATCAGCACATGGGAGAGCAGATGACCGCCTGCCGGCAAGCTCATCAATTGCCACGCAATGAAAACCAGGCCCGCGCACTGCCGTGGCCGGCGCGAAAAAAAAATCGCCCACGGCAGGATCAGCTTTATTCCCAGGCTCACCGTGCCCGAAAAATTTTCCGGCCACACGCCATCGCTTGACAGCAGTTGGCCGCAGCCCGATTCAAACAGCAGCCGGAACAGCAACCAGCGCAACAGCCACAAGACAATGCGTGAAGGCGGAGTTTCACCGGTCGGAGCGCGCGGCCTGAGCCGAAGCGGCGCGAACAAAATTGCGATGAAGCCGGTTTCCAAAAGCAGGTTGCCCCACTGCCAGCCAGGCTGTCCCAGGCAGACCGTGGTCAAAGAGAGATAGACCAGCCACAGCAAAAACAGGCACGGCGCGGGGGCGATGCCGCACACGAGCAGTCCGGCCAGCATGGTGCCGCCGGCGCATTGCAGGTTCAGAAAAGCGTCGCTGGTGTTGAACCAACACAAGGTCGGCAGCAGGTGGTAGCGGTTCAGGCCCGCGCCTTGCGCATCATAATTTGCTTTCGCTGCGGACATGGTCTGCGCGACTGGAGCGGCTCCGTGGCTGCCGGCAAGTTTCGGCAGCTGCATCCAGAGCGAGACAAACGCGGCCAGGTAAACGACGCCCAGCCCGCGCAGAAAAATCCCGCGCACCAGATTTTGTCGCGCGGGTTCAAGATGTTCGCCCCACAGCAGCCAAGTCACCGTCGAAAAGAGTTTGCGATGACGGGCTACCAAGCGATACGCCGCCTCCAAAAATTCCGCCAAGGCCGGCGAGTGTTCGTAAAGTTCCCGCAGCCATTGTTCCTCCGGGTTGCAGGCCAGCGAGCGCACCACGGCTTCCGCCGCACTGAAAACCGAACCATCCGGCAGGATGAGTTGAATGGCGGCATCAAACTGTGGGCGGGAAATTTCCGGGAACTGCGCCGCGCCGCGCGAATTTTGAAACGGCAGGCACTCGACGAAATCACCCGTCGCGAGCTGCCAGCGATGAATCCACAACGTGCAAAATTTGCAGTCGCCGTCGTAAAGTAGCAGCGGTTTGGCGGGCGGATGAGCGACTTTCATGTGCGATTTACGGACGATTGAACAGGTGGCGCGTCAATCGTAAATCCCGAATCGTAAATTCAAAGGCGCTTCGCCAGTTCCGCCTGGCTGGCGGCCATGACTTCCTTGTGGAGCGAATGTCCGTGCGCATCAATCGTCACCACGGCGGGGAAGTCCGCGACCTCCAATTCCCAGATCGCTTCCGGCGAACCGAATTCCTTTTCAAAATAAACATTCCGGACTTTCTTCACGCACTCGGCCAGCACCTGCGCCGCGCCGCCGATGGCGTGCAGATACACGCAGCCGTTCAGCTTGCACGCTTCCATCGTGCGGTCGCCCATGCCGCCCTTGCCAATGACGCCGCGCACGCCGAAGTCATGGATGATCTGGCCTTGATACGGCTCCTCGCGGATGGACGTGGTCGGACCGGCGGCGGTGCATTTGTAAGTGCCGTCGTCCTGCTGCATCATCACCGGGCCGCAATGATAGATGATGCCGTCGCGCAGGCTCACGCCCGGCGGCAGCTTGCCGCCTTCGTGCAAATACTTGTGCACCGCGTCGCGTCCGGTGAACACGACGCCAGAAATCAAAACCTCGTCGCCGACTTTGAGCGCGCGGATTTTTTCTTCGGTGAAGGGGAAGAAAAGTTTGATCATGGTAAAATTCGTAATGCTTTAATCTTTTTTGGGCGCTGGTTCGTCTTTCAACACCAAGGACTCGGCCTGCCGCTCGCGATACAGCGCCTCGCGGTTGCGATGCACCTCAGCAATGATCGGATCGTGAACCCGATACGGCTTGCCTTGGGGCGGCGGCGGTTCGGCGGCCTCGCGCGCCCGCAATCGCGCCTGTAACTCCTCCGGCGAATTCACCACCGGCCCGGCGTGCGGATGTGTTACCGCCCATGCCTCCATCTGATCGAGGAAACGCCGCGTGTCTCCGTTGGCTTGCGCCGCGAAATTTTCTTTCACGGCTTCGAGTTCCAGCAGAATGGAGTCAGTCTTCATATTCTATTTCTCCGATCAATTCTTTTTGCGGCAAAAACTGCACGTCATCAATAAGCAGACACGACTGGTCAGGACTGACCCGGCGGCTTGTCATTGAGCGCCATCACCGATTCCTCTGCCATCGCGCGTTCCTTCGCAGAAACGAGCTGGCGCAGTTCTTCGGCGTTCCGCACCACCGGGCCGGAAGGCGGATGTGCGGCTTCCCACTTCCGCAAGTTTTCAAAAAATCGGTCAACATCATAGCCCGCTTCCGCCGCCAGTTGGTCTTTGATCCGCCAGGCTTCTTCGAGAATTGGGTTGGCTTTCATAAATTCATTCTCCGACAATTTCAATGGGAGTGCAAATCTCCGGTAAAACCAGCCCGCGCGCGGCCATGAACGTCCGCAGCTTGGCGAGCAGATGCGGATTCGCCACCAGATAACTCACCACCGTCGTCTCACTGTAAATGGTCTCCATCGTTCAATAAACCTCGTCGCTGACTTTCAGCGCACGGATTTTTTCTTCGGTGAAGGGGAAAGAAAGTTTAATCATGACAAAATTAAATCAAGAATCGCGCGTTGGCTTGTCATTAAGAGCGAACGCAGATTCTTCTACGCGTTGACCTTCCCGCTTTACCAAATACTGCTGTAATTCCGCCGCCGAA
>JAYWBR010000192.1:0-5638 GCA_043781315.1 Verrucomicrobiota bacterium
GCGCGCGTGAGCAACGGGCGTGAAATGCGGTTCAACCCGGCCACATCCACGATGCTCGGAAACATCACGATGTCCTTCACGCCGACGTAGGGAGCCACGTTCCCACTCGCGAGCGTGGAAACCATCAGCTTGGGGAAACCAATCGGCAGCGCGCGCATCGCCGCCGTGGCAATCGCCGTGCCGCCGCCGCCCCCGAGGGAGATGACGCCGTCAATGCGCTTCGCTTCCGCCAGCTTTGCAAGAATGAGCGGCGCGCCCTTGGACATCACCAAGACGGATTCGCCACGATCCCGCCTGGCGACGAGCGCCGCCAGGTCAACGCCAGCCGCCGCCGCCACCTCGTTCCGCGTGATGTCCGGCTTGAGGCGGGGCGCTTCCAAGGTGCCGACATCAATGATCAGCACCTGGTGTCCGCGCTGGCGGATCACGTCGGCTACGAAGCCGTGCTCGACGCCCTTCGTGTCCATCGTCCCGAGAATCGCAATCGTTGGCATGGTTTTCAGAAGTCTGTGTATGAACGCTTCAAGGTAGGACACGTCAGTCCGTGTGCGCCGCGTCTCTCCGGCCAAGCTCGGCGCGCACGGAGTGACGCGCCCTACCAGTCATCGAGCTTTTGGAGGATACACTGTCCCCCTCATTCTCAGTTTCACTCGTCGTTATCTGGGATCTTTACCCGCCGACCAGAAGACGGCATTGCGCAGGAGCTGAATGTAAGCCGCGTGTTCGTGGGCAACCGCATCGTGGCCAAGCGTGATGCCCACCACCCTGCCCTTGGTCTGGTCCACGGTGAACACCTGGGGATAATCTTTGTTGTCCGCCGGGGAATGTGCGGTGGCGAGCACCTTGATCGCCGAGCCGCCTGCGTCGTGTTCAAAATGGTAAAGCTCATCCTTCAGTGTGAACTTCGCGGGCACGCCGCGCAGGAGTGGATGGTTGGGTTCCACAACATTCACATCGAACTCGCCATACTTGTCGTGGCCGTGGGTGCCGCCGCCAATGAGGTTGCGATTGTATTCGGGCCAGTCTTTCCAGTTGTACCAAAGCCCCGGGTGAAGGCCGATGATGCCTTTGCCATTTTGCAGGTGCCTGACGATCGCCTCCTTGGTGGCGGCATCGGTGAACGGTTTGTTGTTGCTGATAATGATGACGTCCACGCCGGCGATCAGGTCTGCCAGGCCGCCGGTGGTGTCGGTGTAATTCGCGCTGAGGCCGCCGGCTTCGTTGAGAGACTTCACATCCGCCAGATTGAACCACCGTTGGAAATCGTGGCTGGAACCGCCGCCGATGATCAGCGTCTTCAGACCGGCACCCCACGTGAACGTCGGCGGCAGTGGCGCGGACACAGCGACAGCCGGAGCGGCTTCGCCCACCTCGGCGGTGATGCCGACGAAGGTCGGGGCCAGTTCGTTGCCATAACTGGCCAGCGTCAGCGACTCAACCATTCCGCGATGGCTGAGCGCCTTGGAGAAATAGCGAACCTGTTTTCCGTTGAGCAAAAGTTGATCAAGGTTTTCCAGGGCCTCGGAACCGGGAACCTCCACGCGCCCGCTGTAATCAGCGATCTCGACGCCGTTGCGCAAAACCAATTCCTCGCTCGCACCGCCGGCAAAGTGAACCGTGATCTTCGCCGCCGGTTCGTTCGATTTGCCGCCGGGATAACCCCCGCCGGCCACGCCGCCGAGGAAGTGCAATTTTGTGACCGGCAATCCAACCTTCACCTCCACCTGCTTCGGATAACTCTGCGCGAGGCCCGCGCCACCTTGCAGCACGATGACATTCTTGCCTTCGGTCATCCGCAATGGATTCACCACATCGAATGGAACACTGCGATGCGTGAGCATGCCCCACTTCTTGAACCGCAACGATTCATCGCGCGCTTCCGCCGCCGAGTAAATTCCCCGCGTCGTGTTGGCCGTAAACGCCGCCGACAGATCCAGAATCCGGTAGCGCTGCTCATCGGCACAGAGATACGTCAATAGATCACGCAACGCTTCGGCCCCGAGTTGCTCGAATCCTTCCGGCATTAGCGAACGCGTGCTGTTGCGGCGGGATTGGATGTTGTCCTTGCGGATTTCGATTTCACCCGTCTGATTTCGCAGCACCAGCACGCTGGCATTCTCGCGCAGCACGAAGCCGTCGTAGCTAAGATCGTCCTTCGTCTCGATGCTCACGGTGTAAAAATTTGGTTCCACGACGCGGTTGGGATCAACAATGTGCACCAGCAATTCCTCCGGACCATGCGCGCCCATGCCGGTCAAGTTGGGAGCGAAGCTGGCACCCTGCCCCTTGAAGCTGTGGCAGGCCGCGCAGATTTGGGTAAAAGTCTTGGCGCCATTAGCTGCGTTGCCGGGCTTGACGATTTCGGGACGGAGCCCCGCAATGATGACATCCTTTTGCTGTTGCTGCGGCCCGCGCAATTCGGCAATGACGCTCGTCGCATGTTTTGCCACGGCTTCATCGGCGTGCGTGCGGAGCCGGTGCAAATTGGACAGGCCCAAAAGATCAGGGCTGATTTTGTGATCCGCGAGCGCCTGAACCAACGCCTCCGACCAGTCGGGGCGGCGGATCAACTGCGCCAACGCCACTTCTCGCAAATCCGGAGAAAGTTTCGGGAGCGCTGTGATGAGAGTTTGTCCAATCGCCGGTTCGCCGACATTGCCGAGGGCTTCGATGACGCGGCGTTGCAGGACCGGACTCGCGTCCCCGGCGACCAGCGCCGAGACCAACGGCAGGATTCCCGGATCCAGTTCACGCAACCCCAGCAAACCAGCAGCGGTATCGCCACGCTCGTCGTCGGTCTTGGACTTGTCGGCAAGCTGCACGCGGAGTTTGGCGATGGTCGCACGGCCGGCCTCTCCCAGCTGACCCGACATATTCCAGTCTCCCACCAGCGGCATCGTCGCGACGGTGGTGCGGTCCGATGCCAGCAATTTGGCCAACGCGGCGGCGAGTTCGGCATCCGCCGCAGGCTTGACGCTGTGATTCAAGCTGGCTCGCAGCGCCTGCAACGCGACGGCCTTGGAGGCATCCGTGGTCGCCGGCTGGGCAGCGAGCAGGACGACCAGGGCGCGGACGGAATCCGGATTTTTCTGGTTCGCCACCTGGCGCGCAAGGTACGAGATCATCGGTGCGACGGCGGCGGAATCTTTCGCCGCAAAGGCCGCCTGGAGAAACAACAGGGGGTTCTTCACCGTAACCGCCAACGCGGCAGTTTCGAGGTGCGGATTTTTGAACGTGGGCCAGGCTTCGACAAGCGCATCGGCAAACTCGCGGTTGGGCGTGAGGGTTTCGCTGGCAATCAGTGCCCAAGCCCGCACCCGCTGATCGGAGTCGGCGAACAAAGCCCGCACCATTTCAGCCGGCGGTGTCGCCGTCGAGTTATCCTGCTCCGCCGCGATGCGCATCGCGTTCTTCCGAATCACGGCGTCGCTGGAACGCGCGGCCGCCACCAATTCCTCTCCCTCGAGGAGGCCCAAATTATGCAGCACCCACAACGCCTGCATTCGGCCATAGGTCGTCCGGGCGTTGGCAGCCTTGCCCCGCAGCGCCTCAACAACGGAACGTCCGGCGCCTTCGCTGAGCAAACGATTCGCCGTTGTACGAACCCAGCCATTGGGATGCTCCAGCATCTCGACCAGTTTTACCGGCGTCTTGGGATTCAAATCAAATGGCGGCAACTTTTGAGCTTCTTTGTGCTGGATGCGATAGATGCGCGTGAAGTGATGATCACGGTCTGGACGCGAAGCGGCGTTGCGCGCACCGTGAGCGGGACCGCGCGTGTCGTTGTGGACGGCGATCTGGTTGTACATGTCCACGAGATAAAGCGCGCCGTCCGGCCCGACGCGGCTGTGGATCGGCTTGAACCAATAGTCGGTGCTCGTCAGGAATTCCGTCTCCTTGCGCCCCTCTTCTTTTCGCCCCTGATAAGAAACACCCGCCGGATCCAAAAACTCGTGGTGGAGCAGCCAGACCGTGGGCTCATGCAAAAAGAAGGACCACGAAGGTCCCTGCCATTTGGCCGGCCAAGCGCCACCGTCGTAAATGCAGGCGCCGGCACCGGCCGTGAACGCGCCGACCCAGTCAATCTGCAAATAGGGCTGCCGCGTCTCTTTGCGCGCCGGATACACCTTGTTCTCCTCGATGATCGGCTTGACCGAACGCACGCCGGGCATCCCCGCGAGGCTGATGGTTTTCTCCGGCAAAACGACGTGCAGGATCGGTTCGCCGCAGGTGGCCGAACTGTAAAAAATTTCCCCGTCCGGTGCGATCTCGCAGCCCCAGGTGTTGCAGGAGCTGACGGCGACTTGTTCGAGTGCGGAACCGTCGGGTCGGAACCGATAGAGCCCCGCCGCGATGTGGCCGAATTTTTTTGTCCCGTCTCCCGAGGTCACGTTGCCGGAACTGTAGCCAACTGATCCGTAAATCCAGCCGTCGGAACCCCACCGCAAATTGCTCGTGACGGAGTGGGTGTCTCCCGTGCCCCAGCCGGTGAATAGGACTTCGGCCTTATCCGCGCGGCCATCACCATCCGTGTCCCGCAAAAGCAGGGTGTCCGGCGCTTGGGAAATAATCGCCCCGTCTTTGTAAAGCACCACCGAGGTCGCCAATTCCAGCCCGTCCGCAAAAACCGTCTTCTTATCCATGACGCCGTCACCGTTGGTGTCTTCCAGAATCGAAATCCGATCACGGTTCGCCCGTGGTTCTTTGCCTCCGACCGGGTATTTGTCCGGCTCACGCAATCGCCACGGCGTGATCTTGGCGTCATTCTTGTTGATGTCGCGACCGCCAGGATATTCGGGAGTTTCGACAACCCAGAGCCGGCCGCGCGGATCCCATTCCAGCGACATGATTTTTTCCGCAATATTTTCGTCGGCGACGAGGGAGATGTTAAACTCGGGATGCAGGTTGAAAGTCTTCATCGCTTCCTTCGCCGGCAGCGGACCGCCGGGCGGATACAGCAGCGACGCAAGTTCTTCCTTGGCGCAAAACTCGTCGGTGTTTGGGCGCTTGCCGGCCCAGGCAATTCCGCGCAGGAGCACGGCGCGGTATTGCGGCGAGTTGAAAACTTCGAAGTCATGCCCCGGCAAACTCACAAACGCGCGATACGGCTTGCCCCCGCCGGCGAGCGTCTTCTCATAGGTCCAGATTTGCGGCGCGATGATGTGGACGTTGTGCAGGCTGGTCGCGAGCACGCCGATGTCCGGCGCCAGATCCATGTCATAATAAACTTCATCCTTCCAATCGAAGTTTGAAATGCCACGGCTGATGGGATGCTGTTGATCCACCCAGCACACGCCGACCTCGCCCTCGTACCATTTGGTGGCTTTCTCCTTCGCCAAATTCGTCGAGGGCCAGCGCCAGGCACCGCCAATGACGGATTTGCACCATTCAAACTGATCCCCGCTGACGACACCGTCGTGGATCACCACCAAGCCGCCGCCGCGTTTGAGAAATGTCTCCAACTGCGCGCGCTGATCCCCTTTCATCCGCATGCCGTCCGCCGCGTAAATGATAAGCACGTCCGTTTTCTCCAACTGCTCCGGTTCCGGAAAATCCAGATCGCCGCTGACTTTCATGCCGCGCTCGCCCAGCAACTTGGTCCAGTCGGCCAGAAAGTGCGGATGATCGTGCTGGTTGG
>JAYWBR010000193.1:0-5638 GCA_043781315.1 Verrucomicrobiota bacterium
ATTGTTACCGCAACATATTTTGGTTTGGTGGATTCGCTTCAATTGCCCGCAGCCGACTTCATCAGCCGCACGTCGTAGATGCCGACCGCCGGCTCGCCGCGCTGGCCGACCCTGTTGCAGGAAACGTATCGCAGCCTGAAAGTGATCACCTGCCCGACCGATCTCCTGCAAGGCACTCCGGCCACGGGCGGCGGGCCGGCCGGCTCGGCGGACGCCGCGCCGCGCAGCTATCTGATCAACGGCTGGGGCGACTATTTCCCGGATTCGCTCACCTCGACCAACGCCCTCAAAGCGAACGCCATTTTGAAAACGTCGGACACGATTCTGCTGGGTGAAAAGCAGACCGACAAGATGGATTACTACATGGATTTCAACGAAGGCATCAGCGGCAACGACTTTGACCGCGTGGAATATGCGCGGCACTCGCGCCCGAAGCGGACCGACAAAGGCGGCGGCTCCAATTTTAATTTCGCCGACGGCAGCGTGCGCTTTCTCAAATACGGCAGCGTCACCTGGCCGGTGAACCAGTGGGCCATCAGCGACGCCGACCGTTTGAAGTACGCCTTTCAACTGCCCTGAGCCGGCGGGTTCAGGAACCAGCACCGGAGGTCGGTTTTCAGGGAGCCTTGCGCTTCTTTCCTGGCCCGGGCAAAACAATCAAAGCATGACCTGGGTCAAGGCGCCCCCGCGTCCTCCCGGGCAGGCTGTGATCGAAGCTCGACATGAGCCTTTGCCAACCACTAAAACAAACCCCTATGAAAAACCTCATTACATCTGTTCGTCGCCAAAGCGGCCTCGCGTGCGCCACCGTGCTGCTGGGACTGCTGGCCGGCCCTTTGCACGGCGCGGAAAACGAAGCCGCCGCCCAGGCCGAGGGAGCCAGGTTCGTTGATCCTGAAGTCACCAGCACCGAAACCGCCGTGCTGGCCCAGGCCCCCAACGTCCCGCCGCCGATCACGCGCCGGCACGCCGCCAAAGTCATCGTGAATCTTGAAGTCCGCGAAGTCACCAAGCGCCTCGCCGACGGCGTTGAATTCGTCTTCTGGACGTTCGGCGGCGACGTGCCCGGAAGCTTCATCCGCATCCGCGCGGGCGATCAGGTGGAGTTTCACTTGAACAACCATCAGAACAACAAGATGCCCCACAACATTGACCTGCACGCCGTCACCGGCCCGGGCGGCGGTGCGGCCTCGTCGTTCACCGCGCCGGGACATTCGTCGCAGTTCTCCTTCAAGGCGCTCAATCCCGGGCTGTACGTTTATCACTGCGCGACCGCGCCCGTGGGCATGCACATCGGCAACGGCATGTATGGCCTGATCCTCGTCGAACCCAAGGAAGGCCTGCCGCCGGTGGATCGCGAGTATTACATCATGCAAAGCGAGTTCTACACAACGGGGCAGTATGGCGAGGAAGGCCTGCAACAGTTCGACATGTCCAAGGCGATTGACGAACGGCCGCCGTATGTGGTCTTCAACGGCGCGGTCGGCGCGCTCGTCGGCGACAAGGCGATCACCGCGAAGGTCGGTGAAAAAGTCCGCCTGTTCATCGGCAACGGCGGGCCGAACCTCGCCTCGTCCTTCCACGTCATCGGCGAAATATTCGACTCCGTATATCAGGAAGGCGGCACCACGCCCAGCCAGCACAACGTGCAGACCACGCTGATCCCGGCGGGCGGTTCGGCCATCGTGGAATTTCACACGGACGTGCCGGGCACCTATGTCATCGTGGATCACTCGATCTTCCGCGCCTTCAACAAGGGCGCGCTCGGCATGTTGAAGGTGGAAGGCGCGGTGAACCAGATTGTCTATTCCGGCAAGGAAGTGGACGCCAATTATCTCGGCAAGGCCGTCGAAGCCGGTTCGGAAAATGAAAAGAAGCTGGCGTCCCTGAAAGCCGCCGTCGCGCAGGAGATCAAAAGCAACCCGAAGATCGCCGACCTGAACAAGGAGATTCAAATTCAAAAGGGCCGGCAGGTTTATCTGCAGGCCTGCTTCGTCTGCCACCAGCCGAGCGGGCTGGGCGTGCCCACGCTGATTCCGCCGCTGGCCGGTTCGGATTTTCTCGCCAACCCGGCCAACCGCGAGCGCATCATTCGCGGCGTGCTGGTGGGGCAGTCCGACGAGATGGTCGTGAACGGGCAGCACTACAAGAACGCCATGATCCCGCTGGGCTATCTGTCGGACGAACAAATCGCCAACGTCCTCACCTACGTGCGCAACAATTGGGGCAACTCCGGCGACGCGGTGACGCCGGCGGAGGTCGCCAAGATTCGCAAGGACGCGCCCGCGCCGGTGAACCCCGGCGCGCAATTTGAGTGAACAAGACGCCTCATGTCACTCATTCGCCATCAGCTCTGCCTCGCGGCGCTCCTCGTGAGCGCAGCGACGGCGTTGGCGCAAGCTGATCCCGTTCGGAGTTCCGGCTTTAGCCGGTTCGGGCCGCCGGAAGGCGGCACTCCAAACCCGGACATGGCTTTGATTCCTGACGGTGTGTATCGCCCGTTGTTCCGCGCGGAAACCGATCCCGCGACGGTGCCGGTCAAAGCCTTCCGCCTCGACGTTCGGCCGGTCACCAACGGCGACTTTCTGGAATTCGTCCGCGCCAACCCGCGCTGGCAGCGTTCCCAGGTGAAACGGATTTTTGCGGACGAATCCTACCTGAACCACTGGGCGGCCGATCTCGACCCGGGCACAAACGCGCCATTGAATATTCCCGTGACCCGCGTCTCGTGGTTCGCCGCCAAAGCCTTCGCGCAATGGAAAGGCAAACGTCTGCCGACCGTGGCCGAGTGGGAATACGCCGCCGCCGCCAGCCCGACGCGCGCCGACGGCGAAAACGACACGGCCTTCAAGCGCCAGGTGTTCGAATGGTATTCCACACCCGCAACGGAGACGCCGGCGGCGGCGGGTACGGGCCGTGCGAACTTCTGGGGCGTTCATGATCTGCACGGACTCGTGTGGGAATGGGTCGCCGATTTCAACACCGCCATGGTCACCGGCGATGCGCGCGGCGACACGGGGCTTGACCGGCAGTTGTTTTGCGGCAGCGGTTCGCAGGGCGCGAAGGATGTCGGCAACTTTCCCGCCTTCATGCGCTACGGTTTCCGCAGCAGCCTCAAGGCAAACTACTGCGTCCACAACCTCGGCTTCCGCTGCGCGAAGGACTTATGAAATTTCCCGCCGCAATTCTTTTTGCCGCCCTTGCCGCCGTTGCCGCCGTGCTGATGGGTTGCGCCCATCACGCAAAATCATCCTGCTGCACAAAGCCGGAGGCCGCCGCCGCTGCCGCCACCGACAGGTCTCTCTACCAGACCGACGCGACGTGGACGACCGACACACAAAAACAAATCAAGCTGCGCGAACTGGGCGGCCGGCCGCAGGTCGTCATGATGTTTTTTGCCAACTGCCAGTTCGCCTGTCCGATTCTTGTGCTCGATTTGAAACGCCTCGAAGCCGCGCTGCCGGAGGACGTGCGCCCGCGCGTCGGCTTCACGCTGGTTTCCTTCGACACCAAACGCGACACGCCGGCCATGCTGGCGCAATATCGGCAGGCCCACCAACTGCCGCCGGATCGCTGGACGTTGCTGCACGGGCAGCCGGACGACGTGCTGGAGCTGGCGCTGCTGCTGGGGGTGAAATTCAAGGAAGACGCCAGCGGCCAGTTCGCGCACTCGAACCTTATCACGATCCTGAATGCTCAGGGCGAGATCGTGCATCAACAGACTGGCCTGAACCAGGACCTCGCGGAAACCCTGCGCCACCTGCGCCAGCTTGCGGCCAACTAATGAGATGTTTTCTATGATGCGCTGAACGAAATGACCGAAGCACCCGAAGAATTTTTTCTTTCAACCGTGTTGAATTTCGCGACGCCCTTGCTCGCCGCAAAGGAAACCGACAGCGCCCCTTTGAGCGAATCATCGTCATGCTCGACCACGCCGGAAATGGAAGTCACTTTTCGCGCGCCGCCAGCAGTGGCGAAAATGTCGAAATTCTTGGCCGGTGCGACGTGTCCGGAAGTCACATCAAACAATCTTTCGCCCGCAGCACTCGCCGTATTTTCCACTTCGCCGATCACGACCGTGCATTTGCCTGCGGGCAAATGCGCGATGCTGACCGTGAAATTCTTACCATTGATTTCTTCGCGACAGGCCGGCGCATTGTCAGCCGCACCTTCGATGACAACCGACGCATTGTCCTTGCGATGCGCAAAGTCCCCGTTGACGCTCACCTGCCAACCACAGGAAGCGCAGATTTCATCAGCCGCAGTTGCAACTGTCGGTGAAAACCACAAGCTCCCCCAAGTCATCAGAAAGATGCTTGCAGCAAACATCGGGCTGACAAAAGGTCTGGCAGCATCGTCCGCAACACTACAATCAACGCGGAGTCATATATGACAAGTGTCATATTCTCATTCGCGGTGGTCACGGAGGCCGGCACGCAGGGCCGGGCCTTTTTTTGAGGCAACACGTTGTGCATTCAAGAGCCATCTCTTTGGCCAACTTTTCATCTGTGATCTGACAAAAGCAGCCATGCTCGACCCCGTGCGATTGGTGTTTCACCGCCGGAAAAATGACGGTTAAATGAAACTGCCATGCTCATTCATCAGAATGGATGACTGCGCGATCTTGTTTTCCATTTTTGAAGGCGCAGTTGCGAGGATTCGTGCGCGTGAATCGTGGTTCGATTATATGTTGCCGGACGTCGCGTCAATGTAGTGCGCCCCGCCACCCCTGCCTCCACGTTGACCCGCCGCCCGGCTCCGGGGAGTTGCTGTTTATTGAGACTCGTAGAATGGGGTGACATTAGGGCCAGAGTTCGGCCTGAGCGAAGCAGGCGCGGATGATGCGGGGCCGGCGGCGATTTTTTCCAAGTCAGCCAGCGGCAGGCCGGTGAACAACTGGCGACTGCGGAGGGTGTTGATGAGTCCGGTGTTTTTATATTCGGCGAATTTGTCCGGCATGGCGGCCGCAGTCTAGGCCGGGCCGCGCCAGAAATAAACAATCCAATCGCTGCCCGCCCCGCGCTCCACCTTGGAAGCGAAGCCGTCGCGCAGCCGCACGCACGTCGAAGCGTTTGAATTTATTGAGCGGGGGCATGGCGATTAACACCCGGCTTCAGCCGGGTGTATCAGGTGCGGAAGGAGAAAAACCGTTTAAACGGTTTTTCTTGGCGCGGCCAGCGGTTCACTGCGTTAAAACACGGTGTTAATGAAATGATTTCTACAGAGCATTGCCAGTTCTGTTTTAACGCCGCGCGGCTTTGCTGGAGAGCAACGCCGCGATTTTTTCTGAATCATAAACACATCCGGCCCACGCCCCCCCGCTGGCTTGTTGCAGCGCGGCCCAGAGTTTGGTGTCGTCCGGCAGCGCGGCATTGGCGGCCAGATCAGTTCGAGTGGAGCGCCGGGCGAGAATTTTTTCTCCTGCTTCGGGGCCGAAGCGACGTGCGCCTTCACCAATCAGGTCAATGCTTCCTTGAATTTCCTTCCGGTCAATGACGATGCGCACGATGTCGCCGTCCAAAATTTTCCCGACCGGTCCGCCCGCCAGACCTTCCGGGCCGATGTGGCCGATGCACGCGCCGGTGGAAACGCCGGAGAACCGCGCGTCGGTGAGCAGCGCGACTTGTTTGCCGTGCGG
>JAYWBR010000194.1:0-16302 GCA_043781315.1 Verrucomicrobiota bacterium
CCTCCAGCTTCATTGGCGTCATCTACGCACCCGAGGCGGATTTCAGCTTGAGCGGCGGCGGCAGCGGCAATGGGTTGGTCGGCTCCAGTGTTACCAAATCCATCAGCATGGATGGTCACTACAATCTCCACTATGATGAGGACCTGACTGTTTCCACTTCCGCTTCGGCTTCGAGTTCCGGCTTTACCGTCACGGCGTGGCAGGAACTTTAGCCTGGTTTGTGTTTGCCTGAAGACATTCCCGCCAGCCCGGCGTGACTGGCAGTTGGACGAACCAGGCATCGCGGTTCGGTGGCGGAATACCTGCTTGGTTGCAACTGGTCATTATCCGGGTTCACCAAACGGTTAACGAACCGATATAAATTCATATGGGACTTTTTTGGCAGCGACACCAGCCGCTCCGGGCGAACCCTCGCCCAGTATCGCTGAGACGTGTACTGCGACGACGCACCGGCTGGCTGCTGATTTTGCTCGCCGGATTTTGTTTCGTCACCGCCGTGCAGGCGACCGACCCCTACGCCGCCGCGCTCGATAATCTGGACAACGCTGTCAAAGCGCGTGTCCAACAAATGGCCCAGACCGCCGAGCTGGCCCCGCCGCCGCCCGTGACGGAGGGACATCTGCTGTTGGTGTTTGTCATCTTTCTCATGGTCATCCTCGGCTGGCGGATTGCCGTGCAAATCCTCAATCGGCGTCAGGAAGCCCAGGGGACCGCTGCCCCACCTGAGGCCAATCCGCTGGAGCGTCTTTACTTGGAAGAGCCCGCGCTCGCCGCTTTTTTCGACCAGTTGCAATCTGGCAAACCCGATGCTTCGCTCGTGGCTCACTACAATGCGCACCTTGACCGATCCAGTCCGTTGCTAAACTTCTTTGGGGCCGCCCCGAAGGTGCTCGCCGAGCTGCAAGCGCATTTGCTCGAAGTCCGCCGCTCCAACGATGCCGCCGCGCAAAAGAAAAAACTCCTCGAGATCGCCGGCCGGCTCCACGCCCTCAACTACGATTTTTGCCGGCTGGAACTGGGACGCGTCTGGCAGCTTGCGTTCACGCTGGAAGAAATGCTCAAGCAACTGGCCAACGCCAAGAACGCCCCGGGCGCCACCGCGTTGCAAACCCTCGCCAGTGCGTTCGGTTTGTTCAAGGTCGTTTGCGAAGGCCGGCTCACCTTGCCGTCCGAAAAGGAGGCTCCGGGCAGGTTGTTCGTCCTGGATTCCAATTACATGTCCCGTTTCACCTTGTCCGCCGCCCTCAAGAAAGCCTTCAATCCGCCCGACCTCGCGGCGGACGTTCCTGCTCTCCTGGCACACATTGAAAAGCAGACTTACGACGGAATCTTTCTGGATCTTGAAACCCCCGGCCTGGATGCCCTCGAACTGTCCGCCAAGATTCGCGCCTCGAAACTGAACGCCGCCACGCCCCTGGTGTTCATCACCAAACAAAGCGAGTTCGACGAGCGCGCCAAAACGTTGGTGCGGGAAGGCCAGCAGTTGTTGGGCAAGCCTTTTCTCTTTACCGAAGCCACCCTCGCCGCGCTCGCCGTGGTCGTGCGTTCACGCCTCGAACGCAGTGCGCCCAACCCGGAAACCGTTGGCAAAGCCGCCGCCCCAGCACTCGCCGCGAAATCTGCCAGCCCGGCCAAACCCGCTGTCATTCCCGCCGTCGCCGGAAAAGATTCCCCCAGCCTTCCGCCTGCCAAAGTGAAGCCGTCGCTGACCCCTGCCACCGCTTGACCGGCTCGGTCGCGTGCGCCGCGCTAACCCAGTGCCAAAGCACCGGGCTATTTTCAAATCAAAGTCTTCTGCGCCGCATTGCTCGCAGCTTTGGCTTTCTTGAAGTTCAAATCCGGCTGATGGTCCGGATGCTCGGCACGTTGTTTGCCGGACAATAAGCCTTCGATGGTGAGCAGTTGCACGCGGGGACGCCTCCTGCGCTTGGTGCCTTGTTTACGCCTGCGTCCTGTGGGCAACGGGTGATGCAAACGAAAAGGGCTTCGGGAAATCCCGAAGCCCTTGCGCGTTGAAAACTGTGAACTGCGATCCGGTGTTACAGGATGTCGCCCGTGGTGTTGATGCCGTCAAAGATGTTGTTGAAGGCATTCGCGTCAAAAGTGCCCTGGCATTTCCTCAAGTTCGCCTGCTGCAGGAGTTGCAGCACGGTATAAGAGGTGTTGTTGGCCAGGCCGATGGCCAGGCCGTAAGCGCCCACATTGTAAGTCTTGGCACCCGTGCCCAGGGGCGAAACATTGAAGCCGTAGCTGGCGGCATTGTTGCCGGCGAGCACGGAGCTCGTGACGTAGCACGCCAGCGCAGTGCCCAACACCTGGGCGTCGGTCTTCTGCCCTTTCACATTGAAGAAGGTCATGAAGAAGGCTGCAACCTCGGTGTCCGATTTGCCGGTCAGATTGTTGGCCCCGGCGTTGGCTCCGTAGAGGCAGGGGAAATTGTTCGCCAGCCAGTTGGCCAGCGCCGGCGAGTTGGGCATGGAATTGATCAGCGCCTGGCCGTTTTTATTGTGCCAGAAACCAATGGTGGCGGTATCCCCGCGACCCAGATTGACCGGCGGCGGCGGCGTGAGCGAAACCACCTTGGAGCCAACGGCGCGGCACCCGGCCGCAGTGGTCACGGTGACTCCCAGCGTGGTTGTGCCACTGCCGCCAGCGGTCCAGGTGATGCAGGTGGTGCCCTGTCCGGCGGTGATGCTGCCGTTGATGATCGTCCAGACGTAGGTGGCTCCGGCCCCGGCATCCGGCGCGCAAGCGCTGTTGTTCGTGGTGTTCACCAATACGGAAATCGGCGCGGTAATGGTGCTGTCCGGAGCGACACAGCCGAGCAGCACGAGCACGGGCTGGACAGTCCCACCCACGCTGAGATCGGGATTGATCTTGTTCAGGTTGAGCACGCCGACATTCAAGCCGCCCGGAGTGTTGGCCGCCATGGCGGCAATCAGACCGTTGGTGCCACCCCCAAAATTGTTCGCGACCAAAGCCAGCCAGGGATTCGCGAGATCTTGCGACGCGGACAGCGGTCCGGGGCTAGGGCCATACCAGTACTGGCCTTCCAGCGTCCAGAACGCCAGTTGCAACTGGTAGGCGTCTTCGGCGCGCTCTGAAAGAATGTGGGCGGGATCAATAATGCCAGCTCCTGCATAGTGGTATCCCGTCAAGGTGCCGCCGGCAAATTGGGAATAGAGGTATGCCGTGCCTTTGGAAATGGTCAGGTTGTCCGGCAGATAAACGCCGTTGGCACTGACAAAGTCGTAATATGTTCCGGGGAGTTCAATCCCTGCTGCTCGTGAAATGCAAAAGGATTCAAACCCATTGTTCACGATGGCGGCGGCACCGTAGCCCGAACCCACAATCGGCGTCAGATTGAATTCACCGGCGTCTGCGGAATAGCCCGGAATCTGACTGACTGTCACCGCTTGTGCCAATCCGCTGGTCGTCCCGGCAACTAGGGCCGAAACCAGCGCAATACTGCTTAGTAGTAATTTCTGTGTTTTCATTTTTTGTCCTCTTGGGTTAATTGTTTTTCTTGTCAATCTTCAAGACTACGTTATTGGGAACTGAGGATTTCAACAATCCGTACAATTACGAATTATCACCCCGGACTTAACCCGGGTGATGCCGGTCCTGAAAGCGCGGCGGTGGCGCGTCACTTTTTATTCTTCTTCTGTGCGGCCTGCAAGGCGGCTTTGGTTTCCGCCTGCAAGTCATCCAGCTCCGGCCGGAGTTCTCCCTTGGTCTTCTTGTCCATCCGGTCAATGAACAGAATGCCGTTCAGATGATCGGTCTCGTGCTGCACGGCGCGGGCGAGCAGACCGCCGCAGCGGAATTGAATCGGCTTGCCCTTTTCATTCAACGCGGTCACGTCCACGGTTTCCGGGCGGGCGATGTCGCCGAAGATTTCCGGAAAGCTCAGGCAGCCTTCCGGCCCGGCCACGGGTTTGCCCACGGGCTTCACTTCAGGATTGATCAGCACCAGCGGCATGAAGTCTTTGACCTCGGCGGGCTTGCCGTCCAGCTCCAGCGTCGAGGGCCGGTCGGTCACGCCGCGCACGTCAATCACGGTCACTTGCCGGGCCACGCCGACTTGTTGCGCGGCGAGACCGATGCCCTTTTCGTCGTACATGGTTTCAAACATGTCGGCGATGAGCTTCTTGATTTCGGGAGTAACGCTCTCGATCCGCGCGCCTTTTTGGCGGAGCACGGGATGGCCGTAACGGGTGACGGGGAGAATCATTTTTCCTTTGCCGGCCAGTTTTTCATCAAGGCGGCCAGGTCCGCAATGCTCGGACTTTTGCCGCTGCGGACGTAATGGCCGCTGGTGGAAACGCCGGTCAGCACGGCGGCGGCGTTGGCCAGGCCGAGCAGCTTGCCGAGGCAGAATCCGGAATTGAAATGATCGCCCGCGCCGGTCGTGATGAGCGGCTTGGCGACGAACGGGCCTTCGACGAGCGAAACTTTTCCGGCGCTGACAGCCAGCGCGTAGGCCACGGGATGCACGACGAGCGTGTTGATCGCCAAGTGTTGCTGGATGGCTGCCGCGACCTTCGACAAACCTTCCGGGGATTGGTCGCTCGTGTTGATGCCGAGGACGGCACCAACTTCGTGCGCCTCTTTTTCGTTCAAGCCGAGGATCACGTCGAAATATTTTTCAAAGCCCGCGATCAGTTGCAGGGCTTGTTCGATGTCGGCCTTGGGACGTTTTTCGGGATCAGCCAGGTCGAAGAAAATTTTGCGGCGCGGCCCGGTGAGCGACGGACAGATTTCTTTTTGAATCGCCGCCCAGATGTCGCTCATGCCGGAGAGCATGGTCCAGTTCACGAAGCCGACGAGGTCGCTGCTGGAAAATTTCGCGGTGAATTTGTCCTGGCCGTAGCGCGTGCCGATGTTCGCCCAGTTGACCTCCTTGAGTGATTCGATTTTGCCGACCATGATTTTGCCGTCTTCAAATTCCAGCGCATCGGTGTGGCCCGGCTCGGCGATGGTGTGGACTTCCGCGCATTTGGCGAAGTCGTTGAAGATCGGATGCAGTGTCGGATAGCCGAGGTTGCCGAGATACGTCACCTTCAAGCCCAGGCTGGCGAGCGCATTGGCCATAATGGGGCCGTTGCCGCCAAGCTTGGTGAAGATGTTGACGAGCTCGACGTTGGTGCTTTTGCCGGCGGCTCCGGCGAGGCGCGCGGCGAATTTTGCAATCGTCGGCAACCGTTGAAAAGAGGTGGCGCTGTCGCGCTTGTCCACGACGTGGAGGATTTCATCCACGAAACCGTCCAGGCCGACGAAGGCCGTCATCTGACTGGCGCGTTGCGCGGAGGCCGTTAATTGGCGGGCGGTTTGTTCGCGTAGTTCGGGTGTGTTCATGGGAATTTTTTTTCGGAGGAAGGGAACGGTCAGTCGGCAGTGACGCCGAGGAGTTGCAGGACGCGCTCAAGTTCGGCGTCGCTGAAAAAGGAAATTTCCAAAGCGCCTTTGCCCTGCGCGTAACGCAGATGAACCTTGGTGCCGAGCTTTTCCCGCAGGCGGTCTTCCAGGCTGGCGACGTGCGTGTCCTTGGTGAGCGGCAGCTTCACGCCGGGTTTCTCGCCCGTGCCACGCGCCGATAATTTGGCGACGAGGCCCTCGGTCTGGCGGACGTTCAAGCCGTCCTTGATGACGCGCTCGGCGGCGTGCTGCTGATGCTCGGCGGCGAGTCCGAGAATGACCTTGGCGTGGCCGACGGAGAGGCGGCCGTCGCGCAGAAAACTCTGAATCGTCGGCGCGAGTTTCAACAGGCGGAGCGCGTTGGCGACGACGGCGCGGCTCTTGCCGACTTTGACGGCAACCTGTTCCTGCGTGAGTTCAAACTGCGCGATGAGTTGCGAGTAACCGTGGGCTTCTTCGAGCGCGTTGAGATCTTCGCGCTGCAAGTTTTCGATCAAGGCGAGTTCCAGCACGGCGCGGTCATCGGCTTCGCGGAGGATGACCGGGACTTCGGCGAGACCGAGCAGTTGCGCCGCGCGCCAGCGCCGTTCGCCGGCGATGATTTCCAAATGATTGCCAAGATCGCGGACGATGAGCGGCTGGACGATGCCTTGTTCCTTGATGGAGTCGGCGAGTTCGCGGAGCGCTTCGGGGGCAAATTCTTTGCGCGGCTGAAACGGGCAGGGGCGGACGCGGTTAAGCGGAACGCGCTGCACGCGCTCACGATTGTCCACCGCCGGCGCGGGTGCCGGAGTCGTGCTGGTGACGGAGGTCGTGACAGAAGTCGCGCTGGTTTGCAGTGGTTTGCCGTGAGCCGGCGAGCCACCGAGCAGCGCGCCCAGACCGCGGCCTAAAGCTGGTTTTGCCATGCGTTCAGAGTGTCGCAAGGGCGGGGGCGATGTCAACGTAAGCGTGGGGGAAAAGCTCTGGGGGTGTGATTAAAGTCGGGTGAGGGTAGCCGGACCAAGTCTGACGCGGGCGCGGCTGCGGAGGGAGCGCTGGCTTGCAGCCGGCTTTGCGGCGAAGCACTGCGGTTGCTTCCTCTTTTCAGAAGGGTTCGATCCACTGCGAGCGCCCCAGCTCTAAGCCGGTCACAGACCGGCGCTCCGCCAACGCCTCACCCACTTTTAATCGCATCCAAACTCTGGTTCCGGCAATCTGCGGCTTGTCATCGCGGACGCAATGCGCTCCAATGCGCGGCAGATGAAACTCCGATTTGGACTCTTGCTGCCCGTCGTCGGCTTTTTATTTTTCGCAAGCGATCTGTCGTCGGCTCCGGTTCTGCCACCGATTGACCGCCAGGCTTTGGTGCGGCGGCACACCATCGTGCTGCATCAGTTCGACGTGAACAATCCGCTGACCGTCGGCAACGGCGAGTTTGCGTTCACGGCGGACGCGACGGGGTTGCAGACGTTTGCCGACGCGTTCACGAATACCATTCCACTCGGCACGCTGTCGCAATGGGGCTGGCATTCGTCGCCGAATCCCGACGGCTGGAGCAGCGCGAAATATCCGCAAAAGGAGTTCGACGTGTTTGGCCGCAAGGTGGGCTACAACGACGTGCCGGGAAACAAGCAGACGCCCGAATCCAAATGGCTGCGCGCCAATCCGCATCGCCTGCATCTCGGGCAGATCGGTTTCGTGCTGACGCACGCCAACGGTGCTGTGACGAAGACCAACGACTTGAGCGAGGTCGTGCAGACGCTGGATTTGTGGAGCGGCGTCTTGCACAGCGTTTTCAAATTCGACGGGCAGCAGGTGGACGTGGAAACGATCTGCCATCCCGACCGTGATTTGCTGGCGGTGCGGGTGGTTTCGCCGCTCGTGAAAGAGGGGCGGATTAAAATCCAACTGCACTTTCCCTACGGCACCGGCTCCACGATCACCGCCGATTGGACGCGGCCGGAAGCGCACGAGACCTTGATGAATCAGGCGAGCGTGCCCGAAGCCCGGTTCACCCGGAAGCTGGACAACGATTTGTATTATGTCGCGGCGCGCTGGTCGGAGGGTGCGGAACTCAAGGAAGTGGCCAAGCATCGCTTCACCATTTCTGGCAGCAGCAAGCGCGGCTTGAAGGCGCTGGAATTGGTTTGCGAGTTTTTGCCCAAGGCTGTCGTAAAACCCTTGCCTGATTTCAGCCAGACACGCGCGGCGGCAGTCGAGCATTGGAAACAATTCTGGACGACTGGCGGCGCGATTGATCTGTCCGGCAGCAAAGACCCGCGCTGGTCGGAACTCGAACGACGCATCGTGCTGTCACAATACCTGACGGCGATTCAGTGCGCGGGCAGCCTGCCGCCGCAAGAGACCGGGCTGACTTACAATTCGTGGGAGGGAAAGTTCCATCTGGAAATGCACTGGTGGCACGCCGCGCATTTTGCGTTGTGGAACCGCCTGCCGCTGCTGGAAAAAAGTCTCGGCTATTACGAACGGATTCTCGCGTCTGCCCAGGCGCAGGCGAAACGCCAGGGTTACACCGGCGCGCGCTGGCCCAAGATGGCCGATCCGAAAGGGGTTGATTCGCCTTCGCCCGTCGGCCCGTTTCTAATCTGGCAGCAGCCGCATCCGATTTTTTACGCGGAGCTGTGTTACCGCGCGCATCCCAACCGCGTCACGCTGGATAATTTCCGCGACGTGGTGATGCAGTCGGCGGAGTTCATGTCCACCTACGCGGAATGGGATGCCGACCAGCGGCGGTTTGTGTTGGGGCCGGTGCTGCAAGGCTCGCAGGAAATTTTTCCCAAGACCAACACGCTGAATCCCACGTTTGAACTCACTTACTGGCGCTGGGGTTTGGAAACCGCGCAGCAATGGCGTCAACGTCTCGGCCTCGGCCGCGAGCCGGAGTGGGATCGCGTGCTGACCAATCTCGCCAAGCCCGCGCTCGAAGACGGCAAGTATCTGTTCACCGAAACGGCGACCAACACGTACAGCGCCGAGAAAAAATGGACGGACGATCATCCGTCCGTGACGGCGGCGTTCGGTTTGTTGCCCGGGCCGGGCCTTGATCCTGAGACGATGCGCGCCACGCTCCACTGGATCTGGGACAACTGGAACTGGCCGGACACCTGGGGCTGGGATTATCCGATGCTCGCGATGTGCGCCGCGCGCCTGGGCGAACCGGAGCGGGCCATTGACGCGCTGTTTCTCGACACGCCGAAAAATCATTACGCCATCAACGGCCACAATTATCAGCGGCCCGGCCTGACGATTTATCTGCCGGCCAACGGCGGGCTGCTCTACGCCGTGGCGATGATGGCCGCCGGCTGGGATGGCGCACCGAAAACCAACGCACCTGGGTTTCCGTCGAATGGCCAGTGGGATGTACGGTGGGAAAATCTGCGAACGGCGCCGTAAAGGGAATTTATGATTTACGATTTGCGATTTACGATTGGGAAACTTCGCGTGGTCGCAACTTTGGTCATTGCTTGCGCGTTTCCTTTTTTGGCGAAGGCTCAACCGGTTTCGCTCGCCGGTCAATGGCGATTCGCGCTGGATCGCAAAGACGCCGGTGTTAGCGACCAATGGTTTACTCGTGAACTCGCGGACAAAATAAACTTGCCCGGCGTGCTGCAAGCGCAGGGCTACGGCGACGAGATCAGCACCAGCACGCCGTGGGTGCTTTCGCTCTACGACAAGAACTGGTTCCTGCGCGCCGACTACACGAACTACACCAAGCCTGGCGCGGTGAAGGTGCCGTTCCTCTGCCAGCCGCCACGACACTATCTCGGCGCGGCGTGGTACCAGCGCGACATCGAAATTCCCGACGACTGGAAAGAGCGGCGGGTGGTTTTGTTTTTAGAACGGCCCCATTGCGAATCGCGCGTGTGGCTGGACGACCAGTTCATCGGCACGAACAATTCGCTGTGCGCGCCGCATGAATTTGAACTGGGCATCGTAGTGGCACGGGCGTCCCGCCCGTCCGATTCAACGGCAAATCAGAAACTCACGGGCGGGACGCCCGTGCCACTACCGTTCGTGCCTGGTAAACATCGGCTCACGGTGCGCGTGGACAATCGCGTGGTCTATCGCGGCCCGGATCAGCACGCGGTGGATGCCCATGCCGTTTCTGATTCGCTGGGGCAAAGCTGGAACGGGATTGTGGGGAAGTTGGAATTGCGCGCAACGGTGCCTGCATGGATTGACAATGTGAAAATCATTCCGGACGCGAAGAAAAAAAACATTGCGCTGCACGCAGTCCTTCACCTTCCGACAAAAAAGTTTGCGACTGGAAAGATAATGTATTTCATCGAACCGAAAGGGACGACTCCACCCCTGAATCTGGTTGGCAGCAGCATGAATTTTAATACGGCTGAACCGCAGGATTACCCAATCAACGAAGTCTTTGAATTAGGGGATCAGGCAATACTGTGGGATGAGTTTTCGCCTGCGATGTATCAGCTTCGCATCAAGGTCGGCGGCGATGTCGGACATGCACACTTGGATGACGATATTCTTGTGCCGTTCGGCCTGCGTGATTTCCGAGCCGAAGGAAACAAATTTCTCATCAACGGTCGCGAAACCTATCTGCGCGGCACGCATCACGGCGGCGATTTTCCGCTGACTGGTTATCCGCCGACGGACGTGGGATATTGGCGCAAGACTTTTCAAACGGTCAAGGATTGGGGCTTGAACCACGTCCGCTTCCATTCCTTCTGCCCGCCCGACGCGGCGTTCACGGCGGCGGATGAACTCGGCTTGTATCTGCAAATCGAGCCGGGCACCTGGAACACGTTCAGTCCCGGTTCGGCAATGGACGAATGGCTTTACGCGGAAACTGAGCGCATTCTCAAAGCGTACGGCAATCATCCGTCGTTCGTGCTGTTCTCGCCGAGCAACGAGCCGAAGGGCCGCTGGAAGGAATCGCTGACGCAGTGGGCGGAACATTTCCGCGCGGAAGATCCACGCCGGCTTTACACGAGTGGCACGGGCTTCACCGATCCCGATGCGCCCGGGCCGCTCGACAAGGTTGATTACACCGCGACCCAGCGTTTCGGTTCGGCCCGCGTGCGGGGCGAGGGTGGTTGGTTTGGGCGCGACTATTCCCGCTCGCTGCAAGGCGTAAATGTGCCCGTCGTCACACACGAGGTCGGCCAGTGGGTTGCGTATCCTGATTACGACATCATCAAAAAATTCACCGGCTATCTGCGTCCGGGAAATTATGAAATTTTCC
This sequence comes from Verrucomicrobiota bacterium, assembly GCA_043781315.1. GTDB lineage: Bacteria > Verrucomicrobiota > Verrucomicrobiia > Limisphaerales > CAIQOK01 > CAIQOK01. The sequence goes on from JAYWBR010000194.1 coordinate 10,631, forward strand.
GCGACTCGGCGGAAGCGCATGGATTGTTTGGTAGGGCGGGCAGTCCTCTGCCAGCCGACGGCGCGCACGGAGGGACGCGCCCTACCAACAAGGACTTCGCGTGGGCTTCGGGGCGGTTTCAATTGGAATGCTACAAGGAGGAAATCGAAGCGAACCTCCGCACGCCCGGCCTCGCGGGTTTTCAACTGCTCGACCTCCACGACTACGTGGGGCAGGGGACGGCGCTGGTCGGTTTGCTCGACACGTTTTGGGAATCGAAGGGCTACGCGACGGCGGACGATTTTAAAAAGTTTTGCAACACGGTTGTGCCGCTGGCGCGTTTGACGAAGCGGGTGTTCACGACAGCGGACTCGTTGAATGCGGCGGTTGAAGTCGCGAACTTCGGTGGAGCGCCGCTTACAAATGCTCCGTGCGGTTGGGAAATCGTAAATTCATCCGGCTATATCGTCACGAATGGCTGGCTGGGATCGCCGACAATTCGCATTGGAAAAAGTTTCTCGCTGGGAAAAATTTCCGCTGCTTTGTCCGATCTGCCCGCGCCTGCGGCCTATAAACTGATTGTCGAAATTCAAAACCCGCCGTTCGCCAACGACTGGCACTTCTGGCTCTACCCGGCGAAAGTTTCGGACGCGCCCGCTCCAGATGTTTTCGTGACGAGTTCGTGGGACGATGCCGAAGCCAAGTTGTCCGCTGGCGGCAAAGTTTTATTTCTCCCGCGCAACGCCGATCTCGCGTGGGATTGTCCGCCGCTGGATGTCGTGCCGGTGTTTTGGAATCGCCTGATGAGTCCGGGCTGGGGACGGATGCTGGGGTTGTGGTGCGACACGAATCATCTGGCGCTCGCTGGTTTCCCGACCGAAGCGAATTGCGACTGGCAATGGACACAGATCACGCGCGGTGTTCGCCCGGTGAATCTGGACAGATTGCCGCGCGGCTTGCAACCCATCGTGTCGGCGATTGATGACTGGAATCGTAATTGGAAACTCGGCGCGATCTTCGAATGCAAGCTGGGGACGGGACGTTTGCTGGTGTCGTCGTTTGATCTCGTCACGGATTTGGAAAAGCGTCCGGTCGCCCGACAGTTGCGCCGCTCGCTGCTTGATTACATGGCGGGTGAAAAATTTCAGCCGAAGATGGAAGTGTCCGCCGCCGAATTTCGCAGCGTGCTGTTCGACACGCGTATCATGCGCAAGCTCGGCGCTCTGGCCACGGGCGACGGTGCGGACGCGTCCGCCGCGATTGACGGTGATCCGAACACGAGCTGGTTTGCCGGCGAGTCGGGCCGCAACCGCAAAGGTGCCTCGTATCCGCATGAACTGACGATCACCTTTCCCGCGCCCGTGGCGATGACGGGAATTGTTTTCATGCCGCGCCAGAACGACCGCGATCATCTCGGCGATGTGCGTGGCTACACGCTCGCCAGCAGCGACGACGGCACCAACTGGCAGAACGTGGCGCAAGGCGAGCTGGCTTCGACGTGGAATCCGCAGCGGCTGGAGTTTGGGCGGACACGCACGACGCAACACTTGAAATTCAAGGCGCTGTCCGGTTTCGGGAATGACCCCAGCGCCGCGTTGGCTGAACTGGCCGTGATTTATGCGGGGCCAAAACTCAGTGGGAAAGATTCCGGCAACGTGGAATACCGACGTGCCCGCAGCACTTCCACGGATGTGGACGAAGGTCTGGATGCTCCGGCCCGGCGCACCAATTCAACTCTGCGGAAGTGATGCGGTTCAGGAAAAGCGGCGGGGCGCGGTAGGGCGCGTCACTCCGTGCGCGCCGGGCCACGACCGCGCAGCAGGCGGCGCGCACGGAGTGACGCGCCCTACCATCAACGTGACTGAGTCCGGCGTTAATCACTCCACCGCTTTCCGGGCGGCTTTATTTCCATTGCCCAAAGTTCGCTTTCGCGAAACCATTCGCGACCGGCGGGCGTCTGCCACGATTACTAAGATTATTGTGAAAATTAAATCATTCCTTGCGGTGCTGGGCGCGTTGGCGTTGACGGCCAGTTCCTTCGCTCAACCTTCACCACCCGTGGGCCTGCTCGACGACGAGAATTCCTTCACCCTCACCAATCAATTCGTCGCCGTCCGCGTCTCGAAACGTTCCGGCGATTTGACCTCGTTGAAATACCACGGACTGGAATTGCTCGACCACGAATCGGCCCGCGCCTCCGCATACTGGTCGCACGACGTGGCGCACAACGATTCGATCAAACGCATCACCATTGACCCGCGCACGAACGGCGGGGAGCGCGCGGAGGTGTCCTTGAAAGGCATCGCCGACGGCAGTCCGATGGGCAGCGGGCCAGGTGGCAGCGTGATTGCCGACATTGAAATCCGTTATGCGCTCGGTAGGAATGATTCGGGGGTTTACACGTATTCCATTTTCAGCCACCCAACGAATTACCCCGGCACGTCGCTCGGCGAGGCGCGGTTTTGCGCGAAGCTCAATGACGATGTCTTCGATTGGATGACCGTGGATGCGAACCGCAACATGAAGTTGCTGACCACTTACGACTGGAATCACGGCACGGTCATGAACTTCAAGGAAGCGCGGCGCATGAACAGCGGCAGCTACAAGGGACAGGTCGAGCACAAGTATGATTACTCGGCAAACCAGTTCGATGTGCGGGCGTGGGGTTGGTCGAGCACGAAAAAAAATGTCGGCCTGTGGTTCGTCAATCCGTCGGTGGAATATCTGAGCGGCGGGCCGACCAAGGTGGAATTGTCCGCGCACCGCGACGCGACCTTCAACACGAACAACCTCGACGCCCCTGCGCCGCCCACCTTGCTGAACTATTGGCGCGGCAGTCATTACGGCGGCAGCATGTGTTCGGTCGCGGCGACGGACAATTGGACGAAGGTCATCGGACCGTTTCTGATTTACTGCAACTCCAGCGCGACTCCCGACGCGATGTGGAAAGATGCGCTGGCCAAGGCGGTCAAGGAAGAAGCGGCGTGGCCGTACGACTGGGTGGCCGGGGTGGATTACCCGCACAAAAACGAGCGCGCAACGGTCGGCGGCAAACTGGTGCTGAACGATTCGCAGGCGGCGAGTTTGAAAATGCCCAATTTGTTCGTCGGACTTTCCGCGCCGGATTACACGCCGGCCCGGATCAATCGCGGCGGCTTCGGCGGCTTTGGTCTGGCGGGCGGCGGCGATGACGACACCAACACGCCGGCGGCGAATGTTGCGGGCGGCGGGTTTGGCCGCAGCACCAACGGCGGTTTCAATTTCACCAATCGCTTCGTGCGGTTCGGCACGAATTCCAGCGGCGACGGCCCCAACCAGTTCGGTGGCCGGCGGCGTTTCGGGCGGGGCGGCCCCGGCGGCGGCGGTGGCTTTGGAGGTTTCGGCGGCCTCGGGCCACGCCTCGTGGAATGGCAGAACGACGCCAAGAGCTATGAGTTCTGGGTGCGTGCGGATGCGAATGGAAACTTTTCCATCCCGAATGTGCGCGCTGGCAATTATACGCTGCACGCGTTTGCCGACGGCGTGCTCGGAGAGTTCGCGTTGACCAATGTGACGGTCGAAGCTGGAAAAAAATTGTCCCTCGGCAAATTAACCTGGTCGCCCGTGCGCTACGGAAAACAGCTCTGGGACATCGGTATTCCAAACCGGAAGGCGTCGGAGTTTTTCAAGGGCGACGATTATTTTCACTGGGGCTGGTATCTGGAATATCCGAAACTGTTTCCGAACGACGTGAACTACGTGGTCGGCAAAAGTGATTTCCGCAAGGACTGGTTCTTCGAGCAGTTGCCGCACAACGAAAACCCCGAGAACACCACCGGCACGGGGCAGGGGCGCAGCACCACCTGGTCGGTGGCGTTCAAGCTCCCGACTGCTCCCAAAGGCAAGGCGACGTTGCGGTTGGCGATTTGCGGCGTCGGCACGCGTGCGCTCACCGCCACGATCAATGAGCAATCCATTGGCAGCGTGACGGGCTTGGTCTATAACGCGACCATCAACCGCGATGGCATTGGCGGCACCGTGGTGTGGCGCGATCTTTCCTTTGACGCATCGCTGATGAAGGCGGGCGACAACCTGCTGAAACTTACGATCCCGGCGGGCGGCCTCATGAGCGGCGTGGAGTACGACTACCTGCGGCTGGAGTTGGATGAGGCGGCGGTAACGACAGCCGTGCGTTAACCCAGCGAACGGAAGCTTTCCTGCAGATGAAAGCGGTGCTAAAGCCAACGCACTCCAAACGCTGCCGCGAATGTCATGCGCTTCCAAGTTTCGCAAAGCGTCTGGACTGCGGCGCGTTCACCGCCGCTTTTCGTTTCGTTATGAGGTGATTTCCATCGGCTTCGCTTTTCCTCGCTCCGTTGGATGGCTCACCGGCTCTCCGCCGCCGCGCGTTGCAACATGATTTTGGCTGACGGTTTGAAGTTCGCGATGAACTCGCGGCGAAATTCCGCAAATGTCCCCGCCGCGATTGCCGCGCGAACATCCGCCATCACCTGAAGAAACATGTGGGTGTTGTGAACGCTCAACATGCGCAGGCCGAGGATTTCGTTCGCCTTCAACAGATGCCGCAGATATGCCCGCGTGAAATTCCGGCAGGCGTAACAGGTGCAGCCTTCTTCGAGCGGCCCAAAGTCCAGCTTGTAACCGCCGCCCTTGATGCCGAGCGCGCCTTTGCGCGTGTAGGCCGTGCCGTTGCGCGCCACGCGCGTGGGCAGCACGCAGTCGAACATGTCCACGCCGCGCGCGATCAGTTCCACCATCTGGGCGGGCGTGCCGAGACCCATCGCGTAGCGGGCTTTGTGCGCGGGCAAATGTGGCTCGGCGAGTTCCACGGCTTTCATCATCTCCGGTTCGGGTTCGCCCACGCTGACGCCGCCGATCGCGTAGCCGTCAAATTCCATCGCCACCAAAGCCTTCGCGCATTGTTCGCGCAACGCCGCGTTTGATCCGCCTTGGCAGATGCCGAAAACTTTCTGCCCGTCCGCGCGCGGTTGCTCGCGACATTCCAGCGCCCAGCGGATGGTGCGTTCGACAGCGAGCTTCTGTTCCTTCGGCGGCGCGTCGTGCGGCGGACATTCATCAAAGACCATCGCGATGTCCGAGCCGAGGGTGCGTTGGATTTCCATCGCCTCTTTTGGTCCGAGAAAAAGCAGCGAGCCGTCGAGATGCGAACGGAACTCCACGCCGTGTTCCTTGATCTTCCGAATTTTCGCGAGGCTGAAAACCTGGAAGCCGCCGCTGTCGGTGAGGATCGGCAGGTCCCAGTTCATGAATTTGTGCAGCCCGCCGGCGGCGCGGATGATTTCCATGCCGGGGCGGATGTTGAGATGATAGGTGTTGCCGAGAATGATCTGCGTGCCCATCTCCAGGAGTTCGCGCGGGTCGAGCGCCTTCACGCTGGCCTGCGTGCCGACGGACATGAACACGGGCGTCTCGATCACGCCGTGCGCGGTGGTCAATTTTCCCAGCCGCGCTTTGGAATGGGGATCAGTCTTTAACAATTCAAACATCGCGCGAAGGTTTTAACTTAAAGCAGCGGTGACGCAAAGCGGCAAAAGCGCAGGGTCTCGGGTTTAGCCGCATCTAACACTGCGCCCGACCCCCTCTCCCCGCCTGAGCGGGGAGCAACGGTGTTCAAAAGCAAGGGGAAATTACGCGGGTTGCATTTTGGTTTTGGCTTGGGCTTGGAGCGCGTG
>JAYWBR010000195.1:0-5620 GCA_043781315.1 Verrucomicrobiota bacterium
TTCCTTATAGGTTTCGACGCTCTTGTCAGTCACCGAGACGTGATAGTCGATGAGGTCACGGGGAATGGCTCCGTGCTCTTGCGTGATGGCGAGAATCGGAAGCCCGGCGAGTGCTTGGCGGTTGTTAATCTGCTCAAACAGCTCATCACCCGGCGTGGTTTCCCACCCCGGCGCATCCCGGAACTCCGGAAAGCGCAGCTTGGGCACCAGCGCAGGTTTGGCGTCCTGTTTAGCGGCGGCTTTATTGCTCATACGCGCTGAGTCCTGAGATGTCGCGACCTTGGGCGCGTTTGCGCAGGAGCGGGGTGAGTTCGTCCATGAGGGCGAGTTCCTTTTGGGTGCGGGCCTTCCAGCCGAGGCCCAGCGGGGCCATGAGTTCGCTTAAACGCTCGCCATCGAAAATCATACGCAAGAGGATGCCGTCCACGAAGGCTTGCAGGGCGGCGGTTTCAAGGCCGTTGCGATTGGCGAGGTTGGCGAGTTCCTGGGACTGTTTCTCGGCTTTGAAGCGCTGGTAGCCCTCGCGGATAGTCGCTTCGCTGAGGGCTTCGCCCGTCTTCAGGGTGGCGATATAAGCGCGAATGTCCTCCCGCTCATCCATGAACTTGGCGTCGGACTCGATCAGGCCGACGAGCTGCTTGCAGCTCATCTTCTGCTTGCCCGGTGTCTGCGCGGTGAAGCGGGCGATGAGGCCCATGATGTAGTCGTAATCAATGACGGCGGAGGCGAAGAGGACGAACTCGAAATCCAACTGGTCCACGTTCGGGCTGGGCTTGTGGGTGCCTTTGCCCTGCTGCTCCTTGAAGCGTTGCGCGGTCTCCAGGTACGCGCCACGGAAGCCGAGCAGGTTTTCCTTGGGCAGGATTTGTTCGATGGCGGCAGCGTTGTCGTCGGTGAGGTCGGTGTATTGGTCGAGCTGGGTCTTGAGCCGCTGCACTTCCTTGAAGTGGTTGATGAAGGCGGCGCGGGCTTCGTCGCCCTTGAGGTTGGGCACGGCCTCCGGGGCGCAGCTTAGGCCCTGGGATTGCATAAAGGCGTCGAGCTTCTGCACCGCGCTTTGCAGTTTTTCGATGACCACAGGGGCTTTGTCCACGAGCCAGATTTCTCGGGCTTTAGGCCCGGCATTTTCCCCCGAGAAGAGCGCGATGGCACTGTCCACGGCATCCTGCTGCTGGCGGAAGTCGAGGATATTGCCGTAGGGCTTGGTTCCGTTGAGCACGCGGTTGGTGCGGGAGAAGGCCTGAATCAAGCCGTGGTGCTTGAGGTTTTTGTCTACGTAGAGCGTGTTCAGGTATTTGGAATCGAAGCCGGTGAGGAGCATGTCCACCACGAGGGTGATGTCGATTTTCTGCGCGTGGGGCAGGTCGGCATTGGGCCACTGCTGGTCTTTGATGCGCTTCTGCACATCCTGATAGTAGAGGTCGAATTCGCCGATGCTGTGATTGGTGCCAAAGCGCTGGTTGTATTCGGCGATGATGGCCTTGAGCGCGGCTTTTTTCTTGTCCGGATCCTGTTCGTTGTCGGCTTTTTCCTGCGGCAAATCTTCCTGAATCTGCTTCACATCGGGGTTGCCCTCGGCGGGTGGCGAGAAAACGCAGGCGATGTTCAAGGGCTGGAAGTCCGGGTTGGCCGCGAGGGTTTCGGCTTGAACCGCCTTGAACAATTCGTGGTAATCAATGGCGTGATTGATGGAGGCCGTGGCGAGAATGGCATTGAATTTTCGGCCGCCGGTAGCCGCATCGTGTTTGTGCAAGATGGCTTCAACAATGGCTTTCTTGGTAAAGATTTGTCCTTCGCGCAGGGCATTTTCGTCTTCCGGCTTGTAGTAATCAATATGGAAGCGCAGGACATTCCGGTCATCAATCGCGTGGGTGATGGTGTAAGCGTGCAGTTGCTTCTGGAAAAGATCTTCCGTCGTTTTAAGAGTAGCAATCTCACCTTCAATCTGCTGATGGGAGGCGTTCTGCTCAAAAATAGGTGTGCCGGTAAAACCGAACAGTTGTGAGTTGGGGAAGAATTCTTTGATGGCCCGGTGGTTCTCGCCGAATTGAGAACGGTGGCATTCGTCGAAGATGAACACCATGCGTTTGTCCCGCAGCGGTTCGAGCTGCTCCTTGTAGGTCTGGCGGCCGTCTTTTTTCTGCTGCTTGTTGCGCTTGCTGTTTTCGTCCAGTGCGAGGCCGAGCTTCTGAATGGTGCAGACGATCACCTTGTCGGCGTAGTCGTCCGAAAGCAGACGGCGCACGAGGGAGGCGGTGTTGGTGTTTTCCTCGACGCAGCCTTCCTGGAACTTGTTGAACTCCTCGCGGGTCTGCCGGTCGAGATCCTTGCGGTCCACGACGAAGAGGCATTTCTCGATGTCGGGATTATCCTTGAGGAGGGTGGAGGCTTTGAAGGAGGTGAGCGTCTTGCCGCTGCCGGTGGTGTGCCAGATGTAGCCGTTGCCGCAATTTTGATGGATGCAATCCACAATGGCCTTGACCGCATAAATCTGATACGGACGCATCATCATCAACTTCTGCTCGCTGGCAATCAGAACCATGTAACGGCTGATCATCTGGCCCAAGGTGCATTTGGGCAGAAACGCCTCCGCAAAGCTGTCGAGATGGGTGATCTTCTTGTTGTCCTCGGCGGCGAATTGATAGACGGGCAGGAAGCGCTCTTCCGCATTGAAAGCGAAGTGGCGAGCGTTGTTGTTGGCGAAGTAGTAGGTCTCGGTGCGGTTGCTGACGACGAACAACTGGAGGAAACAAAGCAGCGTCCGCGTGTAACCGTTGCCGGGGTCGTTCTTGTAATCAACGATCTGCTCCATCGCCCGGCGCGGGCTGATGCCGAGGGTTTTAAGTTCAATCTGCACCACGGGCACGCCGTTGATCAGCAGGATGACATCGTAACGCTGATGGCTGTTGTCGGTATTGATGCGTAGCTGGTTGATCACTTCGAAAGTGTTTTTGCACCAGTCCTTGATGTTGACCAAGGTGTAGTTCAGCGGCGTGCCGTCGTCGCGGGTAAAGCTGTTGCGCTCGCGGAGGGTGCGGGCGGCAGCGAAGACATCTTCGGTGATGATTTCCTCCAGCAGTCGCTCAAATTCGGCATCGGTCAAATTAACCCGATTCAGTGCCTGGAATTTCACACGGAAATTCTTCACCAAGCCATCGCGGTCGCGAATATCCTGACGATACTCGTATTTAAGGCTCGAAAGCTTTTCGATGAGCTGGTTTTCGATCTGGCCTTCAGTGGTCGTCATTGTGCTCTTCGGGTGGTGAAAAGCGGTTTAGACGAGGCCGAGGACAATGTGCTTGTATTCCGAGGCGTCCATGTGCCCGCGCATCTTGTCGGCGGCGGCCCAAAGCTGAGCCTCGAAGTCGAGAGTCGAGCGGTTGGATTTTGATTCTGCGGTTTTCACTTTCGGCATTGCGCGAGAATACCGGAGCGAGCGGCGATTGCAAAGCCGTGAGTTGCGGCAGGCGAGACGCCCGCGCTACCTTCACGCCTTCGCGTAAAGCTCGTTTCCCTTTTCGGCAAACTCCTTCGACTTTTCTTCCATTCCCTTTTTCAACGCCTCTTCCTCCGCGATGCCTTGCTCCGCCAAGTCTTGAACCAATTGCAGGTTGACCTCGAAAGACCCTTTTTTGAAATCGGACTTTACGTGCGTCGCAAAGGCGTCCGCGACCGTCTCCAACTGCATGGTTCCGGTTTAATCACACCCCCGCACTACCTCATTTGAGGTATTTGATGTCGTTCCATTTTCCGCCATGATTCGCCCGACCATGACTAATCAAAACGAATTCGCTCCACCTCAAGCCGGCGTGAGCCGCCGCCGTTTCTTCACCGCGTCGGGCCTGGCGCTGGGCGCGGTGGGCATTGGCGGACTGTCCGCCGGCTCCGTCGCGCGGGCGGGCGACGCCTGGCCGCTCGCGCCGCGTTCGCTGCTCAAGGACGGGCAAGTGATCATCTTCCAAGGCGACTCCATCACGGATGCCGGTCGCGACAAGGCCGCGACCAGTGCCGCAAATCAGCAGTCCGCACTGGGCAACGGTTACGCGTGGCTCGCCGGTGCTGAATTGTTGGTGGATCATCCGAAAGCGAACTACTCCGTGTTCAATCGCGGGGTCAGCGGCAACAAAGTGTTTCAACTGGCGGAGCGCTGGCAGACTGACTGCCTCGACCTCAAGCCGGATCTGATCAGCATTCTGATCGGCGTGAATGACATCTGGCACAAGCTGGGCGGCAATTACGCGGGCACGGTGGAAATTTACGAACGCGATTACCGCGCGCTGCTCGACCGCACGCGCAAGGCGCTGCCGAAGGTGAAGCTCGTGGTCTGCGAACCGTTCGTGCTGCGCTGCGGCGCGGTGAATGAAAAATGGTTTCCCGAGTTTGACGAATATCGGGCGGCAGCGAAGCGTGTGGCCGATTCGTTCCACGCCACGTTCATCCCGTTCCAGACCATGTTCGACGAGGCCGTCAAATACGCTCCACCCGCGCATTGGGCGGGCGATGGAGTGCATCCCACGAGCGCGGGCGCTTCGCTGATGGCCCATGACTGGTTGAGGGTGGTGGCTGGGAAATAATTGCCAGTCTGGCGAGCGCCGGCCTCCTCGTTCTCGTCCGCGAATGTTTTTTGAATTCGAGGAAGAGGACGAAAAAACAATTTCACACCCTGCGCAAACGATACTGATGAAACAAACCTTCCTCGCCCGCGCAGCGTCGTTGCTGGTTCCACTGGCCGCGATGGGTGCTGGCGAACCGGACGCCAAACATGTCCGGGCGAAATCCGCCGGATTCACCGCGCCCGTTTCGACGAACTTCCAAGTGCGGCTGCTGCCCGGCCAGCGCGAGTTTGTCTTCACCATGTATGGCGCACCCGGCGAACTCGAGACGCTGAAACAACTGGTCGGCGTGATGCGCGAACAGCATCTGGGGAACGGCATTGATCCCGGGACTTGCCCGAATTCAAATTCAAAACCCATCTACGACTACCTCGCCACCCTCGGCTGGCCGGTGATGTGTAATCCGGGCGGCGACATGCAGATCAAAGGCGGACGCGGCGCACTGGGACGCGAGAATGAAGCGGCACTGGAGGCGATGGATCGGGCGGGAGTTTTCACGGCGGTTCAGCTCGGCGAATGGGGCTACTACTTCCATAATCTTGCCCCGGCTGAATCCTGGTGGCGCGAAAACTTCGGCAAGGATTTCGAGCAGTTCAAGCACCTGATGAAACCGCCGGGCCTCGCCGGTTATGACCGTCGCCCCGCGAACAAGCAGGAATGTTATGACGTGATCAAAGATTATTTCACGAGCAAGAGCCACGACCTGCTCAATCGCGTCATCAGCGTGACCGGCCACTCACATTACGAAGCCTACGCGGGCGAATGGGGCGCTCGCTGTATCGGTTTGGAACTCGGTGAGAACATCGCCTTCACCCAGTCGAAACTCGCGTTTGCGCGCGGGGCGTCGCGGCAATGGCAGAAACCGTGGTCGGTTCAAGTCAGTCCGTGGCTCAACGGCGCTTGCACGAGCAGCGGGCCGTTGCGCAAGGAAGGTAACGATGCGCGCGGTCTGGATGCCGGGCACTCGCTGAGTTTCTACGAACGGATGTGGCAGCATGCGTGGTTTG
>JAYWBR010000196.1:0-5618 GCA_043781315.1 Verrucomicrobiota bacterium
GCCATTGGATTAACTGCAAAATCCTACCTTGAGAAAACTATGAAAACCAAAACACCTGTTCGTTTCGGATTGGAACCATTGCCGTCCGACCAGCAGGAAGCCGTCGAATGGCTTCTTGCACTTGTGCGCGCGGCAGACAACAAAACGCTTCGCCAACTCCCGGCTGATGAATTCAAGCGCGGCTGGTATTCGGTGGGCTTTCTTTATCCCGGACTACATCCCGACAGCGCGTTGGAGCATGGCACAGAGTTGTCCAACGAAACCGAGGATTGTACAGAGATTCGCAAAGTCGAGCCGCGTTTGCTGGCTCCATTTTTTGTTGATAGCGGCTGGCCGGTCCTTCTTGCGCCGGTCGCGGAAGAAGCATGGCGACGCTACGAGGCCGACGAATTGAAAGAAGACGAGTTGTATTGCAGTGAGGCGGTAGTTGCCGGCATGTGCTGCCGCAATCCTGACTTGATTGAGGGGGTAAGACAGGAGCGGGAAAAAGTGGTGGCGTGATTTCTTTGTGAGCAGAGGGGACAATTTAGTTGAGCTGTTGGAATTCGACATCGCAGCGCCTCACGCCGCGTCACTCGTCGAATCACTGCGCGCCTTCGGCTACGAATTGCCGACGGCGCTGGCAGACCTCGTTGACAACAGCATCACAGCGGGTGCGAAAAATATCTGGGTGGATTTTCATTGGGACGGAGAAAACTCCGTCATCACCATTACAGACGACGGCGATGGAATGTCAGAGGAAATGCTCGTGGCCGCGATGCGTCCGGGCAGTCAGAATCCGCTAAAGCCGCGCGAACCTCACGACCTTGGGCGGTTTGGCCTCGGCCTCAAGACCGCCAGCTTCTCGCAATGCCGCTGCGTCACCGTGCGAAGCATCGTTCGCGGCGGAAAACCCGCGACTCGCTGCTGGAATCTCGATCATATCGCGCTCGTCAACGACTGGCAGTTGCTTCGCAGCGGTGACGCAGCGGCAGAAACGCATTTTCGACGGCTGGGCGGGTTATCGAAAGGAACCGCCGTTGTCTGGCAGAAAATTGACCGGCTCGTCGCAGGACAACGCACCAACAGTGAACGCGAGCAGCAGCTTTTCCTGCAACGCGCTGACGCGGTGCGTCGTCATTTGGCGATGGTCTTTCATCAATTGATGGCCGGGAAACACGGCGTGAAACTCCTGCTGAATGAGCGGCCAGTTGAGGCTTGGGATCCATTTCTTGCGAGTGAGCCTGCCACCCAGGTTTTGCCAGTCACACGGCTCAAACTGCGCGGCGCGGTCGTTGAGGTTGAACCGTTTGTCCTGCCGCATCATTCCAAGCTCCCGAAGCCGAAGCACGAGTCCGCCGCCGGGCCGCGAGGTTGGAACGCTCATCAAGGCTTCTACGTTTACCGCAATCGCCGTCTGCTCGTGTCTGGCGACTGGCTGGGGTTCGGCTGGGCGAAGGAGGAACATTACAAACTGGCGCGCATCCGCGTCGAAGTACCAAACGCACTCGATCACGATTGGGCGATTGATGTCACGAAGTCGCGCGCCCTGCCCCCGGCGGCGTTGCGTGACGATCTGCGGCGGATTGGCGAGCGCACGCGGAGTGACGCGAAGCGGGTCTATTCGCATCGGGGCGCAAAACTGACGCCGAAGGCGGATGCGGATCGCGTGCTTTTGTGGGAACCGACTGCAAAGCACGACAAAATGTTCTATCGGTTGAACCGGCAGCACCCGCTGTTGAAGCAATCCCTCGCTGCGACTTCCAATCGTTCCGCTTTCAATGCCCTTCTTCGGCTCATCGAAGAAACTGTGCCTTTCCCGCACATTGCGATTGAAAACAGCGAAAAGCCAAACTCGCTGCCCGGCCCTTTTGAACACACGGCGGAAGGCCAGGTTCGCGAAGTGATGGAACAGGCTTTCCATTCACTTGTCGCGACTGGTTACGGCCCGAACGAAGCCGTTAACCGCCTTCGCACCATCTGGCCTTTCGAGCTTTTTCCCGCGCTACTGCAAAGTCTTTCTGAATCCCATCCTCATGCCTGAACCACACGACCATCACGCGAACGCCCGCAACCTGGCTGTGGACATTCTTCGCAAGGAGACGAGGCGCACGCCCGAACTGATACGGGCAACGGCTGAAAAGGCGGTTCAGGCGGCGACTATTTTTGCGCCCAGCGTCACGATTGATGTCGAAGTGTTGACGACGGAACTGCGTCACCTGTTTTCCGTCGGTGTCCAGGATGCGACAGTCCTAGATGACCATGACCCGTTGCGCCACGTTCCGTGGCTGCCGGGCAAGAAGGGCAGCATTCAATGGCGGTTCTGGAACCGCTACATGACCTACTTGGAACGCGACTTTGGCATGGCCCCAACGGTCGTGAATAATCTGCACGAACTGACGGACATGATTTTGGAGCGCATCGAGGAACCTGCGCGCGATGGCCCTTGGGACAGGCGCGGAATGGTCGTCGGCTCTGTCCAGTCGGGCAAAACGGCGAACTACATCGGCCTTATTAACAAGGCCGTGGACGCTGGTTACAAGCTCGTGATTGTCCTCGCCGGCATCCACAGCAATCTTCGCGCGCAGACGCAGCTTCGCGTGGATGAGGGCGTGCTCGGCTTTGACACCCAACGGAGCCGACGATTGGACAATGCGAATCAATGGGTCGGCGTCGGGAGATTGCCGGGAGAACGCCTCGTGATGCACTCGCTGACGAGCAGTGCGGAGGACGGGGATTTCAACAGAACGGTGGCCGAAACGCAAAACGTGATGATTGGCAGTGACCCCGTGGTGCTAGTCATCAAGAAAAACTCCCGGCTGCTGGGCAACCTCATCAAATGGGTGCTGCATGTCGCCGGAACGGACGACCCGGACACCGGGCGGCGTGTCGTGCAAAACGTCCCGTTGCTGCTGATTGATGACGAGGCGGACAATGCCTCCATCAACACGAGGGACAGGGCTGACGCGCAAGGCGTCAATGACGTGACTGCCATCAACGGAAAGATTCGCAAGCTGCTGGATGCCTTTGAAAAATCGGCTTACGTCGGCTATACGGCGACGCCGTTCGCAAACATCTTCATCAACCCGGCGGCGGAGACTCCTGAGCATGGCGACGACCTGTTCCCGCGCAGTTTTATCATCAACGTGAAGCCGCCATCGAACTACGTCGGGCCGGTCAAAGTATTCGGACTCGACGGGGATGTTGACGCCGGGATTCAAGCGCAAGATGGCCTCGACATAGTTCGAGAGATTGATGACTACGCCATGCCATCCGCCTTTCCGCCTCGGCACAAGAAAGACCTCGTTCCGACGGAATTGCCCGCTTCGTTGAAGCGCGCGATTCGCTGTTTCATTCTCGCGTGCGCGGCGCGGAGAGCGCGTGGGCATGGCAAGAAACACAACTCGATGTTGGTCCACGTCACGCGGTTTGTGGATGTGCAAAATCATGTCGTGCGCCTGGTGCGTGATGAAGTGGTCGCCCTGCAACGGCGCATCGAATTTGGCGACGGCAGTCGCAAGCCCACGGTGCGTGACGAACTTCGGGAGCTTTGGGAAACGGAGTTCATGCCGGTATCGCAGGCACTTGGCGAGGATGCCGGGCCGGCGGTGACGTGGGCGCAGGTGGACGCGGAGCTTCACGGCGCGGCGTCAAAGTTTGTCATCCTTCCGATCAACGGCTTCGCGAAGGAAGCACTCGACTACAAGGAGCATGAGGCCGAAGGGCGCAACGTGATTGCGGTCGGCGGTGATAAACTTTCGCGCGGTCTGACGCTGGAAGGACTTTCCATCAGCTACTTTCTCCGCACGTCGCGCATGTATGACACCCTCATGCAAATGGGGCGCTGGTTCGGTTATCGTCCGGGCTATCTGGATCTGTGCCGGTTGTTCACGACCGGCCTGCTGGCCGCTTGGTATCGGCACATTGCGCTGGCGGATGCGGAACTGCGGCGCGAATTCGATTACATGGTCGCCGCCGGTCTGACCCCGGAACAATACGGCCTGCGCGTGCGAACCCATCCGGGCGGCATGACCGTCACTGCGCTGAACAAGATGTGCCACAGTCAGAGCCTTGAACTGTCTTGGGCCGGTGTGCTGGTGCAAACGACGCAGTTGCCCCGGGATGCAGTTCGAATTGCAGACAACGTAGCTGCTACCAAGAAGCTGCTGTCCCTGCTAGGCGATGCGATAAGTGGTAAGGACCGCGAGACGCACGTCTGGCGTGGAGTTTCCGCTAACGCGGTGGCCAGTTTTGTCGAGTCGCTCCAGTATCCACCAGAATCAGCCAAGGCTAGCGGACAACAGTTGGCGAGGTTCATACGCCAACAGATTGCCAAAGCGGACCCTGAGCTGACTACTTGGACGGTTGCCCTCGCTTCAGTTCAAGATACCGATGCGACCTATCTATTTGGCGATTTGAAAGTCGGCTTGGCAGTGCGGGCGCATAAACAACTGTTTTCCACGAGCTACACGCTGAAAAAGGCGAACCTGCTCAGTCCCGACCACGAGGCGATTGATTTCAAAGGCCAGCCATTCGACCAAGAATGGCTCGATGCCATCGCTGACAAGTTCGATCTTGCCGCCGACGTTGAATGGCTTCGTGAACAATTGGGGCGCGAGGCTGCGGACGTAGCGCTTGAGTTGACGCGCCGCTGGCAGCAAACAACCCCGCCAAAAATCAGGCCACCCGTGCAAGGTGAAACCAAGAGGGCGAACGGGCGCGTCTTGCGCGTCTTGCGCCGCCGTTCGCATGGCCTGCTCATCATTTACCCGCTCGAACCGCTGGCCGCAACGGGCGTGGATACCAGCGGGCCACCTATCATCAGCCTTTCACTGAGCTTTCCGACCAGCGACACGGTGTTGGGTGTCGAATACCGCGTGAACCGTGTTTGGGGAGCAGAAATGCAAGAGGACAACGAGTTCGACGATGACAATTGAGCAGCTATGGCAGGAAATGGAGGCCGAAGGCGGCGCGAATGTCGCTTGGCTGACCCGGTTTGCACGCCCGCAAACCGGGCATCCACTGCTCGTCGCTTTGGAAAAAACGACACGGGCGCGGGCCTTGTTGGTGCCGGTGTCGAAGGCGGCATTGCCACCGCGCCGCGAGTGGCCGGAGTGCCGGGGACTGGAATTGATTTCCGTGGCACTGGGTTCGCAGCCGCATCTGGGCGTGCGTTTGCGCGACCCGGCTTGTGCGGACGTATTCACAGCCCTGGCGGAAGATGTTGCCCCGCGTGTCGCATCCGCAAGCGGTGCGAAGCAGGCGGCGGCAGAATTGCTCGGACGTCTGCGACAGTGGCAGCAATTTCTCACGGCGGCGCGCGAGGCCATGAGCATCGAGGCGCAACGCGGGCTGTGGGGAGAACTTCATGTGCTCCGCACTCATCTGCTCCCGGCCTTGGGCGCGGCGGCAACGGTGGGCGGGTGGAAGGCGAGCGCGGCGGCGCATCAGGATTTCCAATTTACTGGCGGCGCGGTGGAGGTGAAGACGACAGCCGCGAAACAACCCCAGAGTGTTCGCATCACCAGTGAACGGCAACTTGACGATACCGGCGTGGGCGCGTTGTTCCTGCATGTGGTCGTGGTGGACGAACGCGAAGTCCCCGCAGGGGGCAGCGTGCCGGGTCAAAGCCTGCCCGC